>JAJRXN010000180.1 GCA_024276295.1 Acidobacteriota bacterium | reverse complement strand
GGGCGACAACGCCCAGGGAAAGACGTCCCTGCTCGAGGCGGTCTACGCCGTCGCCACGACCCGCTCGTTCAGGACCCGTGACCTGCGGGAGGCGATCACCCACGGGGCGGGGGAGACGGTCGTCCAGGCGATCGTCAGGGCCCGCTTCGGTGGGGCTCTCCGGCTCGGGCTGCGGCTCGGGCGGGAGCGTGGCACGAGGGGCCTTTTCGTGGGAGAATCGCCCGTTAAGTTACCGGAATACCTCGGACTTGTCCCTGCCCTGGCGCTTGCCGGAGACAGCGTCCGCGCAATGAAGGGGAGTCCGGCCGAGCGCCGCCGATTCATAGACCGGGCTGCGGCCGCAGCGCAGCCCGGACACATCCGGGATCTTGGCGACTATCGCAGGGCGCTCGGCCACCGCAACAGGCTCCTGCGCGATGGTGCGCCCGAAGCGGCGCTCGCGCCGTGGGACGAGATCCTGGCCCGGGCCGGCGAGGCGGTCGTCGCCCGGAGGAGAAGCGAGTTGGCAGCCTGGCAGGCGGAAATCGGATCCTGGCCGGAGCTGTTTCCCGAAGGGGTGACGGCGCGTCTCGAGTATCGCGCGACCGGAGGAACCGACCTCGCGCAGGCGCTCGTCGCAGCACTTCCGACCGACCGTCGCCTCGGGCAGACGACCGTCGGGCCGCATCGTGACGACCTTGCGATCGACATCGACGGGGTCGACCTGCTGCGGTTCGGCTCGGCGGGCCAGCTCCGCGCGGCGCTGGCCGCGCTGACGCTGGCGCAGCTCCGGGTGATCCGGACCGAGCGCCCGGACGTCCCGCCGCTGCTGCTCCTCGACGATGTCGACACCGATCTCGCCCGCGGTCGCCAGCATGCGCTGCTGGCCGCGGCGACGCACGAGGCCCAGACGCTGGCCTCGACGACCGAGCGCGATCTCGGGCGCGAGTTCGAATCCCTGCGGGTCGTCGTCAGGGCCGGCCGGATCGAGCCGACCTCCTGAACGCCGGAGAATGGATCGCATGAAGAACGAGAATCCCAGCCCCGGTAGCGAGCGGACCGCCCCGCCGGTTCCCGACGATCCGGGCAGCGGCTACAACGCCGACTCGATCAAGGTCCTCAAGGGGCTCGAGGCGGTGCGCCGCCGGCCCGGGATGTACATCGGTTCAACCAGCGTTCACGGCCTGCACCACCTCGTCTGGGAGGTCGTCGACAACAGCATCGACGAGGCCCAGGCCGGCTACTGCGACCAGATCGACGTCACGATCCACGCCGACAGTTCGATCACCGTGACCGACAACGGCCGGGGAATCCCGGTCGACCGGCATCCGGACACCGGCGATTCCGCGGCCCAGGTCGTGATGACCACCCTGCACGCCGGCGGCAAGTTCGAGTCCGACGCGTACAAGGTCAGCGGCGGACTGCACGGCGTCGGCGTGTCGGTCGTCAACGCGCTGTCCGAGACGCTCGATCTCGAGATCTGGCGCGACGGCAAGGTCTACCGCCAGAGCTACTCGCGCGGCGAGCCGGTCACGCCATTC
>JAJRXN010000179.1 GCA_024276295.1 Acidobacteriota bacterium | reverse complement strand
GGCGGACACCTGACGCTCGGCGAGTTCGTCGCGTTCAACGCCTACCTCGCCCAGCTCGCGTGGCCGACCATCGCCTTCGGCTGGATCATCAACGTCTTCCAGCGCGGTGCGGGGGCGATCGAGCGGCTCGACGAGGTGCTCGAGGCCCGGCCGGACGTCCCGCCCGCCCTCGACGAACCGGACCGGACGGGGCAGGACGTCCCCGGCGGGGCGATCGAGATCCGCGGGCTGACGTTCCGGCACGCCGGCAGCGCTCCGGAGACGCCGCCGGCGCTCGAGGACGTCACGCTGCGGATCGAACCGGGCGAGCGCGTCGGGCTGGTCGGAGCCGTCGGCTCGGGCAAATCGACGCTCGCCGACCTGCTGGCGAGGATCTACCCCGTGCCCCTGGACGTGATCGCCTGGGGCGGCGAGGACGTCACGCTCCTGCCGACCTCGGCCGTGCGCGCGGCGATCGGATACGTTCCGCAGGAGGCCTTTCTCTTCTCGCGGACGCTGCGGGAGAACATCGCCTGCGGCCGCCCGGACGCCGATGCGGCCGAGATCGAGGAGGCGGTCCGGCTCGCGGGCCTCGACCAGGACGTCGCGCGGTTTCCCGACGGCCTCGAGACGGTCGTCGGCGAGCGGGGCTACACGCTCTCCGGTGGGCAGCGGCAGCGCGCCACGCTGGCGCGCGCCCTGCTGCGCCGGCCGCGGCTGCTGATCCTCGACGACGCGCTCTCGGCGGTCGACGCCGACACCGAGCGCGCGATCCTCGACCGGCTCGACACGCTGATGGAGGGCCGCGCGACGCTGGTGATCACGCACCGCCCGGCCGTGCTCGAACGGCTCGACCGGATCGTCGTCCTCGAGCAGGGCCGGATCGTCGAGACCGGCACCCACCGCGAACTGCTGGCACGCCGCGGGGCCTATGCGCGGCTGTTCCACCGGCAAGTGCTCGCCGCCCGGCTGGAGGACTCGTGAGGCGACCGTCCGCGAGCATCGAGTCCGACGCGACCGGCAGGGCGTTCGATCGCCGCCTGCTGCTCCGGCTGTGGGAGTACGTCCGGCCGCACCGCGGCCTCGTGGCGGTCTCGTTCGTGCTGCTCGTCGCCGTCTCGGCGGCGCAGATCGCCCAGCCCTGGCTGCTCAAGGTGGCGATCGACGAGGGGATCGCGCAGCACGACACACGGGCGCTGGCGCTGCCGGCGGGGCTGTTCCTGCTGGCACTGGTGGCCGAGTTCCTGCTGCGCTACCTGCAGCTCTACACGCTCGAGACGACCGGCCAGAACGTCGTCCTCGATCTGCGCACGAGGGTCTTCGCCCACCTCCAGCGACTGTTGGCGTCGTTCTTCGACCGCAACCCGATCGGCCGCCTGATGACGCGGGTGACCAGCGACGTCGAGGCGCTCAACGAGGCGTTCACCTCCGGCCTGGTGCTGATCCTGGCGGACATCGTCAAGCTGGTCGGGATCGTCGTCGTGCTGCTGGTGATGGACTGGAGGCTCGCGCTGGTCACGCTGGCGGTGCTCCCGGTGATGCTGGCCGTGACGGCCTGGTTCCGGCGACGGATGCGCGGCGCGTACCGCACGGTGCGCGCCCGGGTGGCGGCGCTCAACGCGTTCCTGCAGGAGGCGGTCGTCGGCATGCGGCTGATCCAGGTCTTCGGCCGCGAACAGGAGAGCCGCCGGGAGTTCGACGAGGTCAACCGCGGGCACCGCGAAGCGGAACTCGGCAGCGTGTTCTACGACTCGCTGTTCTCGGCGGTGGCCGAGCTGATGGGCACGCTGACGCTGGCGACGATCCTCTGGGCGGGCGGCTTCGAGCTGCTGGCCGGCGGGATCACGTTCGGCACGCTCGTGGCGTTCATCGAGTACGCGGGCCGGTTCTTCCGCCCGGTCCAGGAGCTGTCGCAGCGGTTCGCCGTGATGCAGGGCGCGATGGCCTCGGCCGAGCGGATCTTCGAGCTGCTCGACACGCCGCCGGAGATCCTCTCACCGCGTCGCCCCGGGACGCTGCCGGCCCCGCGCGGCGAGATCGTCTTCGACGACGTGTCGTTCGCCTACCGTCCCGGAGAGCCGGTACTCGAGCAGATCAGCTTCCGGATCGCTCCGGGAGAGAAGATCGGCGTCGTCGGCTGGACCGGCTCGGGCAAGTCGACGCTGATCCGGCTGCTCGCAAGGCTGTACGACGTCGACTCCGGGCGGATCCTGTTCGACGGCGTCGACATCCGCGACTACCCGCTCGAGGAACTGCGCCGCCGCCTCGGCGTCGTGATGCAGGACCAGTTCCTGTTCGCGGGCACCGTCGCGGACAACATCTCGCTCGGAGACCCGCGGATCGACCGTGACGCGGTGCGCCGTGCGGCACGGCTCGTCCAGGCCGACACGTTCATCGAGCGCCTGCCGGACCGCTGGGACGAACCGATCCGCGAGCGGGGCTCCAACCTGTCGGTCGGCGAGAAGCAGCTCCTGTCGTTCGCCCGCGCGCTGGCCTTCGACCCGGCGGTGATCGTGCTCGACGAGGCGACCGCTTCGGTCGACCCGGAGACCGAGGCTCGGATCGGCCGCGCGATCGAGAACACCCTGGCCGGGCGCACCGCGATCGTCATCGCGCATCGGCTGCACACGGTGACCGATGCCGACCGGATCCTGGTGCTGCACCACGGACGGCTGGTCGAGCAGGGCACCCACCGCGAGCTGCTGGCCCGCGAGGACGGCATCTACCGCGCGCTCCATGAACTGCAGGCGCGGCGCAGCGCCTGACCGCCGAACGGGTTACGGGAGGCTGCGTTCGAGGTGCACCGTGACCCGGCGAGGCTGGCGGGGATCGCTGGACCTCCGCCAGATGCCGACGCTCCACTCCTCGTCGTCGCGGCGGCCCTCGAAGGACGCCTGGCCGGAATCCGCGTCGATCGACCACTCCGTGAGCACGACGCCGGCCTTCTCGAGCGCCGAGCGGAGATCCTCGAACAGCTCCGCGGGCGACCTGAGCGTCACGTACACGACGTGCCACTCCTCCTTCGGGCCTTCGGAGCGGGAGCCGGAACGCTCGTAGCTGACGCTGGCCCGAACCAGGCCCGCGAGCCGCGGAAAGCCCGGAGGATCGCCCCCGGGAACGTCCGCCTCCGGCAGGACCGGCTTCGGTGCGGAAACGGATTCCTTGCCGAAGGTCTCCAGCGGTGCTGCGAAATCGGACGCTATGTCCCGGACGCCGACCGGTTCCGGCGCCCTGCCCCAGTTCACCTGGTAGTGCACCAGGCGGCCGGTGCGCGGCTGGAAGACCAGCAGCCGCTGACCGCTGCCATCGAGCATCAGGACGTAGTCCCCGGCCCGTACGGCAGACGACGACCGGGGCGCCTCGTCGCCGGACTCCGCTCGAGCGGCCCCGGGGGCCAGGCCGGCGGCCAGGAGGAGGAAGACGACGGCGAGTGCGACCGGGGCGCCGCGCGGCTTCCCCTTCGATCCGACCCCATCGTGCCAAGTGAACATCCTCGATCCCTCCATGCCCGCGCCACGTCGGGGACCCGCGACGAACAGTCCCGGAACTCCGTGCCGTGTTTTTTTTGCGACGGCTCGCGTGGCGTGAGCGGCTGATGTCCCCGCCTGGAATCCTGCCACAGCCTGCGGCTGCCGGGAAGTGCCCTGCAGCCGGTCTGCCGCAATGTCGGGCGGATCACGCCAACTTGTTGCGCACACGGCAGTTGGAGGCGAGGCCTCCTGCCGGGCGCGCCGAAGGGAACCGACCGCGGCGGGCGGGAGTCCACGTGCGCGGGCCGCGCGCCGCCTGCCATGATGCCGGGCCGCCGGCTCCACCCGCGCCGGGGATCCGAGCGGAGGTGTTCCTTGACGGGCGGCCGATCAGGGCCCATAGCTTGGCCTCGACCGGGACGCCGATCCCGGTCCTTTCGCTTTGTTTTCGATAGGGAGTGAGCTTCATGGGCAAGTCCCTCGTCATCGTCGAGTCGCCGGCGAAGGCACGGACGATCAACCGCTACCTCGGCCGCAACTTCGTCGTGCGCTCGAGCGTGGGACACGTGCGGGACCTCCCGGTCTCGGGCCGCGGGCGCCGCGGAACGGCCGCCAAGCCGGCGGCCCGGCGCGTCCAGAAGAAGAAGCTGACGCCGGCCGAGAAGGACCGCGCAGCACGCCAGAAGCTGTTCCAGACGATGGGGGTCGATCCGGACCGGGGCTGGAAGGCGCGCTACGAGATCCTCCCGGGCAAGGAGAAGGTGGTCGCCGAACTCAAGAAGCTCGCGTCGACGGCGGATGCGGTCTATCTGGCCACCGACCTCGACCGCGAAGGAGAGGCGATCGCCTGG
>JAJRXN010000178.1 GCA_024276295.1 Acidobacteriota bacterium | reverse complement strand
GGGAGAGCACCGCATCGCCGGTGGCAACGGCCCGCTCGAGCAGGCTCCCGGTGGCCGCGCGGGCGAGGACCGGTGAGGACGAGGTCCGTATCGCTTCCATCTCGCACGTCCTCCTTCGGGGGTGGTTGCCCCGGAGCCGGGGGGCCGAAGTGCCGGGGGGGCGGCTCACGAGGCTGTCGTCGGGGTTTAGTGCCGGTCCGGCCCGATGCGTTACAGGGTCGGGGCGGGCGGGGCGGGGCCATGCGCTGGTACGATGGCCCGTGACGGGTGGGAGGCCCGACGATGACGACCACGCATTTCATCGTCACCAACCGCTCGACCGCGCGTCGCCGGCAGGGCGGCCGGCTGGTCGAGTACGTCGACGACCGCACGCACCGCGCACGGCCGGTGTTCCGCGTCGCACGCTACGAGCCGTTCGGTCAGGCGGCGGCCGCAAGCGCGGACGACGACGCGTTCACCTCCCGCGTCCGGCTGATCCGTGACGACTTCGTCGAGTCCTACGAGCGGCTCGACCCGTCCGACGATCCCGACCGCCATCCGGGCACCCGCTGTCTGTTTCTCGATCTCTACCAGCGGATGTCCAGCGCCCCCGACGGAAAGGGCGACGCGCTGTTCTTCGTCCACGGCTTCAACACGGACTGGCCGGACTCGCTGCGTCTGCTCCAGCGGCTGCACGAACTGTACGTCGTGCCCGACGACAGCCCGGTCTCGGCGCTGGTGATGTTCTCGTGGCCGTCCTGGGGCAGCCTGCTGCGCTACCCTGCCGACCAGCGCACCGCCCGCGAGTCCGGCCAGCTTCTCGGTCGGCTGGTCTCGAAGCTGGCCCAGTTCCACCGCGAGTTCTTCGGACCGCGCCCCGAAGGGGCGCCGCCGCACTGCGGGCGGCAGCTCCACATCGCGGCTCATTCGATGGGCAACCAGGTCCTCGAGTCCCTGTTCGAGGCGATCGGGCGCGCCTCCGATGCGCGCGGCCCGTTCTTCGGCGAGGCGCTGCTGCTCGGCGCCGATGCCGACTGGACCGCTCTCGAGCCGGGCCGGCCGCTGCACGGTCTGCCCGACTGGTGCGATCGGGTCCACGTCTACAACCACGCCAGCGACGATGCGCTGCGCATCTCGGAAATCTTCAAGAACCGTGAAAAGCGGCTCGGACGCCACGGGCCGAAGGACCTGCGCCGGCTGCCGCCGCGGACGCTCGTCGTCGACGCCTCCGATCTGCGCCTGCCGTCCTCGAGGGACCTGCCTGCCGACGGATTCGCCGGAGCCGCCGAGAGGATCGTCTCCGCGCGAACATCCTCGGTGCGCGAGCGGCTGTTCGACCACTGGGGATACCTTTATCGGCCCGAGGTGATCGCCGACATCCACGCCGTCCTGCGCTGCGAGCCTAGCGCGAGGATTCGCGGCCGCGAGCGCAAGGACGAGCGGCTGTTCCGGCTCGTGGGCGTCACGACCCGCCCGTAGCCGGGCCCCGTCGTCGCTGTCAACCGGGGCGTCCGGCGCATGCTGGCGGCCCGTCGAGGCGTGACCTATCCTGCGATGCCCGCCCTTTCCGGGCGTGCCTCGCGGGAGATCCGGGGCCCGATGACCACCACCGTCACCGACCACGCATCCTCGCCGACCGGCCGGTCTCTCGCCCTGGTGGGCACCGCGGCCGGCGTCCTGCTCGGCATCGCCTTTGCGGTCTCCTCCTGGGCCAAGGCCGTCGATCCACATGGTTTCGCCGACGAGATCGCCCGCCAGGGACTGCTTCCCGGCGTCCTGGCCCTGCCGGCGGGGATCGCCGTCATCGTGGTGGAGGCCGGGCTCGCCGCGGCGCTGATCGCCGGTCTGCGACACCGGGCGGTGCTCGCCGTCGCCACGATGCTGATGGTGTTCTTCCTCGGGCTGGCGGCCTGGCAGCTCGTGCTTCCTCCGGAAGAGGCCGCCTCGTGCGGCTGTTTCGGCAATCTCGTCCAGCAGAGTCCGCTGCAGCACGTGATCGTCAACGCGCTGCTGCTCGCCCTCGCCCTGCTGGCGTGGCTCGGTCGCGGCGCCTCGCGTCCGGCGCGGGGGCGGTGGCTGCTCGTGGCGGTCGTGACCGGCGGCGCGCTGATCTTCGCGCTGGCCGCGCCGCACCTGCCGATCGACGGCTGGCCGGGAGTCACGCTGTTGCGAGAGGGCGTGCCGCTCGAGAGCCTCCCGGTCGCGGACGCGATCCCCGAGGCGTTCGAGGGAGCCTGGCTCGTGCTGCTGATCGACCGGGCGGACGAGGCGACGCGGGCCGCCGTGCCGTCGATCAACGAACTCGTGTTCGCCGGCAGCGACGTCGGCATCGTCGCGCTGGCCGAGGAGAATCCCGAACTCGAAAGCGAGTTCCTGTGGACCGTCGGACCGGCGTTTCCGGTCCATGGCGTGCCGTGGAACATGCTCAAGCCGCTGTACCGCACCCTGCCACGCACCTTCCTCGTCCGTGACGGCGAGGTCGTGCGCGTCTGGAACCGCCTGCCGGAGTCCGGCGAGATCGATGCGCTGGCCGAGGGGAGGGAGCCGTGAGATCGACGCTGTCCGTCGTCGCCCTGGTCGTGATGCTGGCCGGCGTCCTGTCCGGCGGGCCTGCCGTCGCCGACGGCGACGCGTCGCTCGTGCTGCTCCGTACCGGTCACTTCCAGCTTCGGCTGGGCGACCAGCCGGATCCCGAGGCCCGGATCTACCGGTCGGAGGGCATACCGCGGCTGCTGGTCGAGGCCCCGAGTCTCGGCGCGCCGTGGCTGGTCGTCGCGGGTGCGAAGGTCGCGCGCCGGCTCGACCCCGCGGCCGTTGCGCCGGTCGAGGGCGAGCCGGATGCCGTGACGGCCAATCCCGCCGCCACGACGAGCGAGGTTCCGATCACGATCGAGGGCCTGGCGCTGGTCTTCGAGTCCGATCGCGGCCGGGTCGTGCTCGAGCCGGCCGAGCCGCTGACCGGCGAGCGCGCCGCGGACGAACTGCTGGCCGCGCTGCCGGAGTACCGGCGGGGTGCGGCGGAATACGAGCCGGGACGCGGTGAACTGCGCCTGCTGGCGAAGGTCGAGGGGCCGGTCGAGGTGGACGTCTTCTTCGGCTCGTGGTGTCCGCACTGCGAACGGATCGTCCCGCGCATCATCAAGCTGTCGCGGAGCCTCGACGGGAACGCGATCCACTTCCGTTTTCACGGCCTGCCGCGAAAGTTCGAGGACGACCCGCTGGCCCGACAGTACGAGATCGGCGCCGTGCCGGTCGTGCTCGTCCGTCGCGGATCGGAGATCGTCGCCCGGCTCGAAGGGCGCGTCCTGATCCGCCCCGAGCAGGCCCTGACCTCGGTGCTGTTCGGTCCCTGACCGGCCCGGCGCCCCCGCCCGCTCCGGCCCCGCGCGTCGAGTCCCGGCGATTCTGCTAGCATCCGGCCGATGAAACGGGCCGAGATGATCGTCATCGAAGTGCCGAGCAGGCTCGAACACCTCGACTGGCTCCAGCAGGCGGCGGAGAGGATCGCCGCGCTCGCCGGGTTCGACGACGAGGGGTGTCTCGATCTCGGTCTCGCGGTGCGCGAAGGGGCGATCAACGCGATGAAGCATGCGCACGGCTTCGATCCGGACCGGCTCGTGCGCCTCGAGTTCGCCATCTCGGCCACGCGGTTCGAGGTCCACGTGCTCGACCACGGTCCCGGTTTCGATCCTGCGGCGATGCCCGATCCGACCGCGCCGGAGAACCTGCTGCGCACCTCGGGCCGAGGCCTGCTGCTGATCCGCAGCCTGGTCGACGAGATGCGCATCGAGCGTCTCGACCACGGCATGAAGGTCACGTTCCTCCGGGCCCGTCCGGCGGCGCGCGGCGACGCGCCGGCGACCGGGAGCACGTGATGCTGACGGTCGCCTCGGTGGGGGACGTCGCGGTCGTCCGGCTTTCCGGGCGGCTGACGATCGGCTCGGGTCTCGACGAGCTGCGCTCGGTCGTCGAGATGCTCGCCGCCGACGAGCCGCGGCACGTCGTGCTCGATCTGCAGGAAGTGACCTACCTCGACTCCGCCGCGCTCGGGGAGGTCGTCGCCTGCCGCCGGGTCGTCCAGGCGGCCGGCCGGCGCTTCGCCGTCGCCGGAGCGAACGGCAAGGTCCGCGACCTGATCGAGCTGACCCGTCTCGACCGCCTCGTCGACCTGTATCCGGATCGCGAAAGCGCGATCCGCATGGTCGGGGACTGCGGCGCCGGAGCGTGAACCGGGCGGCCGGTGCGGAACTCGGCGTCCGCGCGTCCTTCAGCCGCTCGAGCCGCGGCCGCGCAGCCGGTCGACCAGCTCGCACAGCATCCGGTGAGCTTCGCGTGGCGAGAGTCCGTCCGGATCGGCCGCCTCGAGCCGTGCGAGGACCTCCCGCACGACCGGGTCGTCTTCCGTCGCGACCGGCGGTTCGGCCGGCAGGCCGAACAGCGGGAGCTGCGGCGTGCGCGACGCGCCGGACTCGATGCGCACCGCGTGCGCTCCTCTGCGGCTGAGGTCCTCGAGGATCGTGCGTGCCCGTTCGACGACGCGGTCGGGCAGGCCGGCCAGACGCGCGACGTGGATTCCGTAGGAGCGGTCCGACGGCCCCGGTTCGACCCGGTGGAGGAAGACGACCTCCTGTCCGTACTCCCGCACCGTGATGTGCACGTTGGCCAGCCGCGGAAGCGCGGCTGCCAGCTCGGTCAGCTCGTGATAGTGCGTGGCGAACAGCGCCTTGGGTGAGAGCCGCGGGTCGTCGTGCAGGTGCTCGACGACCGACCAGGCGAGCGCCATGCCGTCCCAGGTCGCCGTGCCGCGGCCGATCTCGTCGAGGATCACCAGACTCTGCGGCGTCGCGTTGTGCAGGATGTTCGCCGTCTCGGTCATCTCGACCATGAACGTCGACTCGCCTCCCGCGAGGTTGTCCGACGCGCCGACGCGGCAGAACACGCGGTCGACCAGGCCGATCCGCGCCGCGCGGGCCGGGACGAACGAGCCGATCTGGGCCAGGATCGTGATCAGCGCCACCTGGCGCAGGAACGTGCTCTTGCCGCCCATGTTGGGACCAGTGACGATCAGCAGCCGGCGGTTCTCGTCGAGCCGGCAGTCGTTGGGGACGAACGTCCCGGAGGGCAGCAGGCTCTCGACGACCGGGTGCCGCCCGTCCTCGATCTCGATCCGGTCCCGCTCGTCGACCACGGGGCGGGACCAGCCGTCGAGCGCTGCCAGCTCCGCGAGGCCGGCGAGCACGTCGATCTCGGCCACCGCCGCACCGGTCGACTTGAGCCGCGAGGCTTCGGCGACGACGTCCCGGACCAGCGCGTCGAACAGCTCGCGCTCGCGTTCGGCGAGGCGCTCTTCGGCGGAGAGGATCCGCGCCTCGAGGTCGCGGATCTCCGGCGTGACGAACCGCTCGGCCGAGGCGAGCGTCTGGCGTCGCTCGTAGTCGCCGGGAACCCGGGCCAGGTTCGACTTGCTGACCTCGATGGAGTAGCCGAAGACGCGGTTGTAGCGGATCTTGAGCGAGCCGATCCCGGTCCGCTCGCGCTCGCGCGCCTCGATCTCCGCGATCAGGCTGCGCCCGCCGCGAGCCAGCCGCCGGGCCTCGTCGAGCGCCTCGTCCCAGCCTTCGCGGATGACCCGGCCCTCGCCGACCGCCCCCGGCTCGTCGGCCAGTGCCGCGCGCAGCCGGTCACGGAGTTCGTCGAGCGGGTCGACGGCATCCGCCAGCTCCCGCGAGCGAGGGGAGGGCAGTCCGGCGGTCGCCTCGCGAAGCTCGGGGAGCCGCTCGAGCGAACCGCGCAGGGTCGCCAGGTCCGCCGGGGTCGCCAGCCGCAGTGCCGCCCGTCCGACCAGCCGCTCGAGATCCCGCACGCCGGACAGCGCCTCGCGGACCCGGGCCCGCAGGTCGCCGCGCTGGACCATGTCGTCGATCACGTCCTGCCGGGCGCGGATCGCCGCGGCGTCGCGCAGCGGTTCGAGAATCCAGCTTCGCAGCAGCCGCGTTCCCATCGGGGTGCGCGTCCGGTCGAGCACCTCGAACAGCGTCGCGCGCCGCGAGCCGTCGCGCAGGTTGGCGACGAGTTCGAGATTGCGGCGCGTCGTCTGGTCGAGCGTGACGCGACTGTCCGGCTGTTCGACCCGCAACCGGTCGAGGTGGGCCGGGCGGACGCGCTGGGTGTCGGCAAGATGCGTCAGTGCCGCCGCGACCGCCGGCAGCGCGGGGTGGTCGTCGGGGCAGCCGAAGCCGGAGAGCGTGGCGACGCCGAGTCCGTCGAGCACCCGTTCGCGCGCCATGCCGGCGTGGAACAGGTCGTCGTCGAGCGGCGTGAGCACCGGGCGCCGTCCGCGGATCTCCGGCAGCCGCGCCTCGAGCGGTCCCGCGCCCCGCTCGGCGACGAGGACCTCGCGCACCTCGTAGCGCGCGAGCACGTCCTCGAGGCCCTGCTCGCCGGAGCCTTCCGCCAGCACCAGCGAGCCGGTCGAAAGGTCGACCAGCGCCACGCCCGTCCGTCCGTCGTCGGTCTCGTGGACCGCCGCCAGCCAGTTGGCGGCGGCCGGGTCGAGCGACTTCGGATCGATCACCGTCCCGGGGCTGATCACCCGCACGACCTCGCGCCGGACCATCTTCTTCGTCTTGCGCGGGTCCTCCATCTGCTCGCAGATCGCGACCCGGTGTCCCCGGTCGACGAGTCTGGCGACGTACTGGTCGAGCGCGTGGTGCGGCACGCCGCACATCGGCGCCTCGGTCTCGGTGCCCTTGCCGCGGCGGGTCAGCGCGATCTCGAGGATCGGCGCCGCGAGCCTGGCGTCGTCGAAGAACAGCTCGTAGAAGTCGCCCATCCGGAAAAACAGCAGTGCGTCCGGGTGCTGGCGCTTGGCCTCGAGCCACTGGCGGAACATCGGCGTCAGCCGCGAGGGCAGCGCGCTCGGCATGCCGGCACGGCGGCGGGGGGACGTGCCCGGAGCGCTCACTCGCCCTGCTTCTCCCCGGCCGTGGCGGCGGCCTGCTCGGCCCGCTGCCGGAACAGCTTGATCCAGCGGTGGTGGATCAGCGGGGCGTACCCTCCCTGCACCGCCCACTCGCGCAGCGGGGCGCCGCGCACCGCCGCCTCGCGCAACAGGCCGACGAACTCGGCCTGGACGAGCAGCAGCTCGGCCTTCGCGGCGGGCGTCGGGACGAACCGGACGCCCTCGCCCTTTCTGCGCCGGCGCTCCTCCGCCGGTCCGGCGAGGGCCTGGCTGGCCCGGCCGGCGGCGTCCCGCAGCGCCGCCGCGAGATCGGTCACTTCCGCAAGCGGCGTGCCGTCGGCCAGCGCCGTGGCCGGTTCGAGTCCCTCCTTGCGCACCTCGCGGATCCGGTCGATCACGCTCGAGGCGTACTGCGCGGCCATGCCCAGATCGCCGCCCCGGCGACGCACCGCATCGAACGCCGCCTGGGCCTCGTCGAGCTTGTCCGCGGCGAGCAGCGTGCGGGCCCGGCGGACGAGGTTCTTCGGGTCGCCCGGCCGCCGCGCGTCGAGCAGCGACTGGGCCCGCTCGGCCAGCGCCACGTCGCCGGCCTGGCGCGCACCGTCGGCGATCCGCTCGAGGTATGCGGTGCGCAGCGTGCCGGCATGCGTGACCTCGGCGTCGAGGGCGCGCCGGAACGGGTCGAGGGCCCCTTTCGCATCGCCCGCGTCGCGGAACAGCTTGCCGAGCCGGAACCACGCGTTCGGCCGGCCCTGCGGGACCGTCAGTCGACCCGACTTCCAGAGCGCCACCGCGCGCCGCGCCGCCGCCGCGGCCTCGTCCGCCCGGCCGAGGTTGAGCAGCGCGTTGACGAGATAGAAGTGCGTCCCGAGGTCCTGCGACGTCCCGGCAGCGGCCGAGAGCAGCCGGGCCGCCTCGCGGTAATGCGGGACGGGATCGCCGCGGCGCAGCGCTCCCGTGCAGTACCCCCAGCGGTAGTGCGCCAGCCCGTCGAGGCCGGCGCGCGCCGCCTCGTCGAGCGTCTCGAACGCCGCCAGGACCTCCGCGCAGCGTCCGGCTTCGTAGCTCTCCGCCGCGCGGCTCATCGCCGCCAGGGCGGCGTCGGGCCCGCCGGTCCCGGCGGGTGCCGAGCCGGCCGCCGGGACGGCCAGCAGCGCGAGAGCGAGAACGGGAGGGAATCGGAGGTCCATCGGCAGGGTCTCCTCGGTTCGGTTCGCGGGCGTGGAGCAGTCTATCCAAGGTATCCTGCCGCGTCCCGCCCCGGGGCGGACGGAGAGCCGGTCGGTGATCCACCTGGCGCGCATCGCGGCCTTCCTCGCGGTTCTGGCCCTGTCCGGGGCGCTCGCTCCGGCGGCCGCCGGTCCGGACCGCTCCGATCGCGCCGCCGAGGCGGCCCGGGCGCTCGAGCGTTCGCGCGAACTCGTGGACCTTCTCGATCGCGTCGCCGAGCGCTACCGCAGGTTCGTCGCCTTCCGGGTTCCGTTCGAGCAGAGCTTCGTTTCCGAGGCCTTCGGCAGCGACGAACACGAGACCGGCACGATCCACGTCCAGCGTCCGCGACGGCTGCTGTGGCTCTACGACGTCCCGGAAGGGCGCAAGGGGGTGTTCGACGGCACGAGCTGGTGGCTGTTCGACCCGGAGGAGCGGCAGGTCACGAGGCACGACACCGGTGGAGACGACCTGCTGATCGATCTCCTGACCGGCCAGCTCGATCCCGGCCAGGCGTTCGCGATCGAGGCGGTGGACGACGGGGCCCCGTCCCGCGACGGCCTGATGCGGATCCGCCTGATCCCGCGCCAGCCGCGCGACGACATCGACGCCGTGATCGTGAGCGTCGATCCGGCGACGCTCGACCTGCGGGAGATCGTCGTGCTCGACCCGCTCGGCAGCCGTTGGGTCTACGCCTTCGGGCCGGCCGAAAGGGCGACCCCGCTGGCCGACCGGGCCTTTCACGTCGCGATTCCCGAGGGCTGGTCGGTCGCGCGGATGTGACCCCCCGCCGGCCGCGCGGGAATTGTCCAGGATTCGCAAGCGGTGCTATTCTCCCGGGCGTGATCAACCCGCTCCTTTTGCGAGACATCCGGCTTTCGAGGGGGCTTTCCGTGATCGTGACGCTGGCCGCGGCGGCGGCCCTTTCTCTTGCGGCGGCGGACGAGCCGGTGGTGGTCGACGGCCAGGTCTTCGACGCGGATGGCCGCGCCCTGGCGGGCGTGACCGTCGTGCTCGTCGACCGGGCGTCCGGACTCGCCTCCCTGGCGCGTGGCGCGCAGGAGATCGAACTCGGCCGGACGCAGACGGACCGCCAGGGGTTCTTCCGCCTCGAGGCCGACCGGGCCCAGGCGGTAGGGCGTCTGCTCGTCCGCTGTCTCGCCGGGGAGCGCTGGGACCGCCAGCGCTACGCACCGCCCGACGACATCGACGTCAGCGTCGCGCTGCGGGAGCAGGACCACGCCATCGCGACCGTGCTGGTCCGGGATGCTCCCGGCTGGCGCGAGCTGCGCCGTGCGATCCTCCGCGCCGGGGGCACCGCGACCGAGCGGGGGCGGATCCTGCGGACGCACGGCATGCCGCCCGAGACGGTGGCCACCGCGGACGGCCGGGTGACCTGGATCTACCCCTCGGCGAGCTACGTGTTCGACCGGACGGGCCGTCTCGTCGAATCCCGCCCGGGTTCCCGGGTGATCGCCGGTGCTCCGGTGCGGGACGCGTCGTGAGCGAGAGCCTGCACAACCCGGTTCCCTCGTCCCAGCCCCTCGGGGCGGTGAGCGGGATGACCGACCTGCTCGAGCTGGTCGGCGACAAGCTCGCCCGGGTCGAGGCGACCTTGCAGGAGAACCTCCGCTCGCACTACCCGCCGATCGCCGAACTCGGCTGTCACGTCAACGAGACCGGGGGCAAGCGGATCCGGCCGATCCTCGTGCTGCTCTCCTCGGGACTGCTCGACTACCGCGGCGACCACGACGTGCTGATGGGGGCGGTGTTCGAGTTCATCCACACCGCCACGCTCGTCCACGACGACATCATCGACGAGGCGGATACCCGGCGCGGCCGGCCGTCGACCAACCGCGTCTTCGGCAACGAGCGCACGGTGCTCTTCGGCGACTTCCTCTACATCCGGTCGATGAACATGGCGCTCGAGGCGGGCGAGATCCGGCTGATCGACATCCTCGCCGAGGCGACCGAACGGATGATCGAAGGCGAGATCGTCGCCTCGCATCTGCGCGGGCGGACCGACGTCACCGAAGAGCAGCACCTGGACATCGTCGAGCGCAAGACCGCCTGGCTGTTTTCCGCCTGCTGTCGCGTCGCCGCCGTACTCGCGCGGGCCGACCGTGCGACCGAAGACGCCTTGGCACGCTACGGCATGTCGCTCGGTGTCGCCTTCCAGCTCGTCGACGACCTGCTCGACCTGACCGCCGATGCCGAGACCCTCGGCAAGCCGGTCGCCTCGGATCTGCGCGAAGGGCGCATGACGCTGCCGTGGATCGATCTCTACCGCGAGGCGAAGCCGGCCGAACGCGCGCTGATCGAACGCATCGTCAGCGGCGAGCCGTTCGACAGGCGGGAGTTCGCGGCCCTGCACCGCGCCCTCGAGATGCGCGGATGCCTGGCGCGCACGCGGCAGCTCGCCGAGCAGCGCGCCGAGGCGGCGCGGGCGATGGTCGCGCGGTTTCCGGACAGTCCGTATCGCCGCTGGCTGGCCAGGTTCCCCGACCTCGTGCTGCAGCGGGATCGCTGACGCGGCGCATGATCGTGTCCGGGACGGAGAGGCCTTCCAGCGGCTGGTAGAATCCGGCGCCGGTCCGGGCGCCCGGGACGGAGACTTCGACAACCCAGGAGGGACGACGACCACATGCTCCGGCTCGTGCGGCTCGAGATCAACGGTTTCAAGAGCTTTCCCGAAAAGACCCAAGTCGAGTTTCCCGATGGCGTGACCGCCGTCGTCGGCCCCAACGGCTGCGGCAAGTCGAACGTCGTCGACGCCGTGCAGTGGGCCCTCGGCGAGCAGTCGCCGCGCGCGCTCCGCGGCTCGCGCATGGAAGACGTCATCTTCGCGGGGACGAGCGAGCGCGGTCCGGGCGGTCTGGCCGAGGTCACGCTGCACCTGGTCGCACGCGATGGGGCCGACGTGCTCGGCGAGGGGCGGACGCGCGTGACGATGACGCGCCGGCTGTTCCGCACCGGCGAGAGCGAGTATCTGATCGACGGCCGCAAGGCGCGGCTCCAGGACATCCGGGCGATCCTCGAGCAGATTCGTGCCGGCGCCCGCACGTACGCGATCATCGACCAGGCCCGCGTCGCGGCGTTCGTCGTCAGCAAGCCGCGGGAGCGGCGCGCATTCATCGAAGAGGCCGCCGGGATCTCCGGATAGAAGCAGCGACGGCGGCTGTCCGAGATGAAGCTCGAAGCGACCGAGGCCAACCTGCTGCGCGTCGAGGACATCGTCCACGAACTCGAGCGGCAGCGCCGCTCGCTCCAGCGCCAGGCATCGATGGCCCGCCGTGCGCGCCGGCTCGACGAGGAGTACGGCGACCTGCGCTCGATGTGGTACGCACGGCGTCACCGGGCGCTGGCCGGACGGGTCGCGAGCCTCGGCGAGCTGCTCGGCGTCGCGCGGCGCGAAGTCGAGCATCTCGAACGCGAGCGCCATCGGCTCGAGAACGTTCTCGCGCAGGCCCGCGAGGCGGTCGAGACGAGCCAAGCCGAGCGCGACCGGGCGATCGAAGCGATCCACGAGACGGAACTCGAGGCCGGCCGGCTCGAGCGCGAGCGCGACGCGGCGATCGAGCGGGCGCGCAGCCTGCGCGAGGAGGCCGACCGGCGCGCGGGCGAGCGACGGCGCCTCGAGGAGGATCGCGAGGCGCGCCGGGCCGTGATCGCACGCGTCGAGGCCGAACTCGGCGAACTCGAGCGGCTGGGCGGCGTGCTCGACGAGCGGCTGGAGGCCGCCCGGCGCGATGCCGAGACCGCCCGCGAGACCTACCGGGCGGCCCGCGAACGGGCGGTCGGCGTCGAGCGCGAGGTGTACGCGCGGCTCCATGCCCGGGCGGATCTCCAGGCCCGGCTGTCCGCGTCGATGGAGGCGGCGGAACGCGAGCGGGCGCGGGCGGCCGAGCTGGCCCAGACGCGCCGG
>JAJRXN010000177.1 GCA_024276295.1 Acidobacteriota bacterium | reverse complement strand
TCGTCTCGCCAAGGTTGAATCTCAATCCCGCCCGGCTGGCCCGCTTCATCCGCGAACACCGCATCGAGCGCTGGTTCTCGGTCCCCTCCGTGCTGGCGTGCATGGCGCGCTTCGACGTGGTGCGCCAGGGCGACTTTCCCGACCTTCGACGGCTGTGGTGCTGCGGCGAGGTCTTCCCGATGGCGGCGCTGCGGCACTTCATGGCGCGCCTGCCCCATGTCGAGTACACCAACCCGTACGGACCGACCGAGACCACGATCGCCTCGAGCTGGCACACGGTCCGGAAGATCCCCGGGCCGATGCGGCGGCGATTCCGATCGGCACCGCCAGCCGAGGCGAAGAACTCCTCGTGCTCGACGATGCGGGCCGCGAGGTTCCCGCGGGCGAGACCGGCGAGCTAACTGTGCATCGGCCGCGCCGGACTGACGCTCGGCTACCGGGACGCCCCCGAGGCGACCGCGCGCGCCTTCGTCGCCATCGATGACGACCGCGGACCGTCTACCGCACGGGGGACCTCGCCCGCGTCGATGGCGACGGCCTGGTGTGGTTCCACGGTCGCCGGGACCGGCAGATCAAGAGCCGTGGCTGCCGGATCGAACTCGGCGAGATCGAGAGCGCCCTCGACCCGCTCGACGAGACGACCGAGGCCGCCGTCGTCGCGATTCCGGGCGAGGGCTTCGAGGGCCACACGATCTGCTGCGCCTGCGTTCCGAGTCGGAACGGTGTCGGTCCGGTCACGCTGCGCCGGGCCCTGGCGGCCCGGATTCCCGCGTACATGATTCCCTCGCGCAGGCCGTGCTCGCGACCGCCGGCGAAGGCTCCTTGGGGAGGGCGGGCGATCCGGGGTAGGATCGGCCGGGGTCCGGCGGCCCCGGCCGCGAGGGACGGCGCCGGGAGGGCCCCGCCAAGGATCACCGATGCGTCTGGCGGCCGTGCGAATCTTCCTTACCTGCGCCGCGCTGTCGATTCCGCTGATCGTGCTGTCGGCGATGCGGAGCGGCGGCAGCCCGTTCGCCGCCAGCCCGGCCGAGATCGTCATCGAGGGTGTCGTCGTCCAGGGCGAGACCTACCGCGTCGAGCCGATCGACGCCGCGGAGCTGGCGATCGCGCAGGGCGGCATCGAGGCCGAGGTCCGGGTCACCAACCGCCGCGGCGAGGTCGTCCGGGCGACATCGGACTCCACGGGGCACTTCCGGGTCGGCCCGATCGAGGTCGCCGGGGACGAACAGGACGTGATGACCGTCTCCGCGCCGTCGCACCGCACGTTGTCGATGAGCTGCCTTCCGCCGGCCGCCACGACGGCGGGAGGCGAGGGCGGCGGCCCGAAGCTCGTGCGCTGGCGGATCGCCCTTCCCCGGCGCCAGGAGCCGGAAACCCCGGCCGCCCCGGCCGCCCCGGCCGGCGAAGGCCGGCTTGCGGGCTGACCTGTCCCGCCCGACTGGACAAGTCCGCTTTCCTCCTTATACTCTCCCGGGTCTCCGCGTCGCCGGAAACGGCGCGGAGCCCACGTCTCG
>JAJRXN010000176.1 GCA_024276295.1 Acidobacteriota bacterium | reverse complement strand
GTTCGCGAACTGGGTGGCCAGCCACGGCTCGGCGAACGAGCTCGAGGTGGTCTACAACGGTCTTTCGACCACGTTCGACGTCAACGCGATCCTGGCCAACGCGGATCGTCTGTGATCGCTGGTGCGACGCAGGAAAGGAGTCAGGAAACCATGAAGAAGCTGCTTTTCGCTCTGTTCGCACTGGCGATGGTCGCCTCGCTCGGCTGCGCGATCACCAACTATCCGATGATCACGGATTCCCGCGGTGACTACTCCGGCCTGATCCGGACCGCGCACAAGGCCTACATCGAGACGACGTCCCAGATCGCCACCATCTACCCGGACGGCTCCGACGAGCTGTTCGCGATGGTGCTGCAGAACCAGTACGGCGACCAGACGCTGTACACCTTCAACAACTACGACCCGACGGCCTCGGTGCTGTTCCTCGACCAGACCTACTGTGACTGGCGTTACGAGGGCTGTGAGATCGTCAACGCGTGGAACCCGCGCCAGAACGACGATCCGTTCGACTACCAGTTCTTCGAGGACTGCTCGGGCGCCCGCAGCCTTTCGGTGCTGCTCGACCAGGCTTCGCGCCTCGGCGAGTGCGGCGATGCGCTGTTCGCTGCCGAAAAGCAGAATCTGGCGAGCGTCTTTGCCGATCTCGACACGACCACCTGGCGTGGCGGTTCGGCCTACGTCGTCCCGGTGCATGCCGGCAACGCGAGCGTGACGCTGACCTCGGCCACTGGCGTTTCCGAGTCGGCGCCGATCTTCGGCAACTTCACGGGCTTCATCACGGAAGAGCTCCAGGTCGCGATTCCGATGACGCCGAACGCGCGTCATGAGCTCAACTACCTCCGCGGCTGGGTCGCTGCCAACGGCAACACGGCTTCCGTCAGCGTGACCTACGAGGGCCTTTCCGCCAACGTCGCCGTCACCTTCCGCCCGGACGGTCTCGGCAACAACGCCGGTCGCTTCTGACCTTTCGACGGCTCGCACCATGACCGACAGGGAGGGTGGCCCCAAGGCCACCCTCCTTTTCCTTTCCGTCTCTGCTTCTTTCTGCTGTCGGGTGGCGCGGAGAGCCCCGCGCCCCGGCGGGTCCGCTCATCAGCGGGATTCGCCGATGGCAGTCCACTCCTCGGCGGCCTCGACCGCGCGGGCGGGGTCGATCAGCCCGTAGCCGCTCGCCGGGTCGAGCCCTTCCGGCGGCAGGTCGCGAGCCGTCTTCCGCACGATCCGCTCGACCTCGGTCACGGGCAGGTCGGGGCGGACCTGCAGCATCAGCGCGACGACGCCGGCGACCCATCCGACGGCCATCGACGTTCCCGACGCCAGCGTCAGCGCCTCGACGCCGCCGGCCGTCGGCACGGGGACCTCCCATCCCGGTGCCGCGACGTCCGGCACGAGGCGTTCCGCGCCGCACGGCGACGGCCCCCGGGACGAGGCGTCGATCACCGTCCCCTCGCGATCGACCGCGGCGACGATGAGGGGCCCGCCACCAGGCGGCGCGTAGCCGGCCAATCCTGCCGGGGCCTGGATCGTGCCGGCGTCCGGACCGTCGTTTCCCGCGGCGAAGACCAGCACGATTCCGGTGGCCCGCATCGCCTCGATCATCGACAGGTCACGGTCGTCGCAACTCGAGCGCCCGTGTCCCCAGGCTCCGAGCACGACGTCCGGCTGCACGTCGAAGATCATCCAGTCGGCGGCGAGGGTCATCGACACGTTGTTGTAGCTGTTGAACGGATTGGCCAGGGCGGCGGCCCACCGGGCCCCGGGAGCGGCGCCGAGGGCGCGTCCGGCGACCCGCCGGCCCATGGCGCACGCCAGCACCTGTGAGCCGTGCGGGGCCGAGTCCGTCGGCATCGTGCTTCCCCGGTCCGGGTCGTACCAGTACGGTCCCTCGTTCTCGGCGCCGCGGAACGCCTGGTGCCGTCCGATCACCCCGCTGTCGAGGCTCCCGATCAGCACGCCGCGTCCGTCGATCCCCCGCTCCCAGAGGTGCTCGAGGTCCAGCGCCGCGACGCCCCAGCTGTCGCCTGGCGGAATCGGCGGGGCCAGCAGCCCGCCGGCGGCGCCGGACTTCCGGCGCGCCTCGCGCACCGAGTCGAACTCTGGAATCAGCGCCGCGACTTCGGGCCGGGCGCGCAGTCGTTCGAGGCCCTCGGGCAGGATCGACACGAAGACCCGGGCCCGGTAGCGCAGCGGCTGGAAGTAGTCGACGACCCCCTCCGTGCGCAGAGCCTCGAGGAACGGCACGAGGCTCTGCGTCTCGGCCGCCGACGTCCGCTCGAGCAGGGCCAGCGCCTCGGCACGCGCGGTCTGGCGGGTCAGGCGCCGGCGAATCTGGTCCTCGATCACGGCCCCGAGATCGACCTGGCGGCGCAGGTCGACGAGGACCCGCAGGAAGCCGCCCCGGCGAGCCGCCTCCCGGGCGAGGCGGTCGAACTCCGGGGCCAGGGGGCGGGACGAGGCGGGACCGGGGTCGGCCAGGCGGGGCACGCTCCCGCCGCGCGCCTCGCCGGGTGCTCCGGGATGCGGGACGCGCCCGGCGGTGCAGCCCACGAGCGCAAGGACGAGGACCATTGTGACCGATTTCGAACTCACTCGAATCTCTCCGGAGGTTGGAATCCCCGGTGACGATAGCTCCGTCCGGCCACATAGCGCACGCCCCGCGGGCCGCCAAATCGCCATGCCTGTTTCCGCTGATGAGCGTACATTCGGTCGTCATCGGCGCTGTCTTTCGCGGCGTGCGCCGGCACGGAGACCGCCGATTCGTCACGATGCTCGAAGCAGGAGGATCACGATGACATCCGTGAGGAACGGGCTTTCCGCCTTCGCCACGGTCAGCTCTCTCCTCACCCTGCTCGCCGCGGCGAGCCTGTTCGCCGGCGCGCAGACACGCGTCAACCAGGCCGATACCGCCGATGGCCAGGACGTCCTTCGCTATGGACGCAGCGTCGGTGACGACTTCGGCCAGGGACTTGCGGTCGGAGACTTCAACGGCGACGGGACGCTGGACTACGCCATCGGCGCGCCGGCTTTCGACGGCGAGACGAGCGACCGGCTCGATGCGGGCGCGGTCTACGTCTACTTCGGTGACCCGCCGTTCGACAAGCTGTTCGACATCGGCGCCGGCGACGCCGCCGACCTGGTGATCTACGGCGCGAGTCCCGGCGACAACCTCGGTGAGGAACTCGGTTTCGCCGACCTGAACCAGGACGGCTACGACGACCTGATCATGTGCGCCCGCTTCGCCGACGGACCCGAGAACGTCGACGCGGACGGCGACGGCAGCATCGATCCGGACGGGCTCAGCGCGCGGGGGGAGGTCTATGTCCTCTTCGGTGGACGCGCCCGCGGCACGAGCTTCGATCTGGCTCGGCCCGACCGAAGCAAGTCCCGGGCCGACCTGTGGATCTACGGCGTGGAGCGCGGTGACCGGTTCGGCTCCAGTCTCGCCGTGGGAGACTTCGACGGCGACGGCAAGCCCGACCTGCTGATCGGCGCCTCCGGGGCCGACGGGCCAGGCAACGCCCGCAGTCAGGCCGGAGAGCTGGCGCTGCTGCTGTCGAGCGTGACGACGTTCACCGATGGTGTCCGCGCGCTCGACACCTCGCCGCCGGACGTGATCATCCACGGCCCGTCGTACGACTTCGACGGCGACGGGACGAGCAATGACAGCGCGGCGGAGTCGGGGACGCTCGGAGTCCGCGTCGCCGCGGGCGACATCACCGGGGACGGAATCGACGACATCATCTTCCGCATGCCGCGGCACCGCGGTCCGGCGACCGACCGGCCGAACGCCGGCGGGATCGGGGTGATCGCCGGGTCCGCGACGCTGCCGTCGACGATCGACCTCGAGGTCGACAGCTACAGCATCGTCCACGGTGCCTCGTCGAGCGACGATGCCGGGACCGCGATCGCGGTGGCCGACTTCGACGACGACTCGACGCTCGACCTTCTCGTGGGAGCGCCGGGAGCGGACTGGGACTTCGACGCGTCGGGCAACGCGGGGCGGACCGAGGTCGGCGAAGTCTCGGTGATCTGGGGACCGGTTCCCGCCGAGACCGATCTGGCGGACTGCGAACTCGACGGCGGCCAGGCGCCGCCGACCTCGTGCTGGACGATCCGCGGTCGCGACCAAGGGGATGGATACGGCCAGGCGATCGTCGTGACCGATCACGACGGCGACGGCTTTTCCGACCTGATCGTCGGGGCGCCGTTTTCGGCGTCCCGCGACAACCTCCGCGACAGCGGGGGCGAGATCTGGGTGCGCTGGGGCAACGGCACGCGGCCGGGGAGCACCGAAGACCTGGCCAACGCGTCGGGGCCCGTTCTGTGGGGCACGGATGCGGGCGACAGCTTCGGGCTCGTGATGACCTCCGGGAACCTGGACCAGATCCACGGTTCCGATCTGCTCGTCGGGGCCCCGTTCCGCGATGGTCCGGATCTCGGGAACGGCGTCCGGTCGGGAGCCGGAGCGGTCTATCTGACCGGGCTCTACGATTTCGACATCGATGGCATCCGCGATCTCTACGACAACTGCCCGAGCCTCAACAACCCGGGGCAGAGCGACATCGACGGCGACCTGTGGGGCGACGTGTGCGACAACTGCTCGTCGGAACCGAACCGTGACCAGCTCGACTCGGACGGCGACGGGTTTGCCGGCGACGCCTGCGACACGGACGACGACGACGACTTCGTCGACGACGACAACGGGGACGGCACGTTCAACCCGTGCCCGAGCGGCCAGGTCTTCAATTGCGACGACAACTGCCGCGTCGTGCGAAACGGCGACTGCGACGCCAATCCGTTCTCGTGCGACCAGGATCGCGATGGCATCGTCAGCCAGCAGGAGCGCGATCAGGGGTTCCAGAGCGACCTCGACGGGGACGGCCTCGGCGATGCGTGCGACAACTGTCCCAACGATGCCAACGTCGACCAGGCGGACTACGACCAGGACGGCCTGGGTGACGTGTGCGATCCGGACGATGACAACGACGGCATTCCGGACGACGACGGGGACGGCACGTCCGACCCGTGTACCGGCGGCAACACGGTCGACTGTGACGACAACTGTCCGTTCACGCCCAACCCGACCCAGGACAACTCGGATGGCGACACCTTGGGCGATGCGTGCGACAACTGTCCGAACGACGACAACGCCGACCAGGCCGATACCGACGGAGACGACGTCGGCGACGCGTGCGACAACTGTGTCGACACGGCCAATGCGGACCAGGACAACGTCGATGGCGATGCCCTGGGCGGCGCCTGCGACAACTGTCCGCTGGTCGTCAACGACGACCAGGCGGACGTCGACGGCGACGGCCTCGGAGACGTATGCGACAACTGCGTCGACGTGGCGAATCCGGACCAGCGCGACACCGATGGTCCGCAGGAGACCGCCGAGTGTCCGATCATCGAGTTCCCGGTCGACGAGGACGGCGACGGGACGACGGACTACACCGAGATCTACCTGATTCTCGACACCGATCGTGACGGAACCTGGGACGAGGGGACCGAGGAGCTGACCGAAGGGCCGGACGGTGTCGGCGATGCGTGCGACAACTGCCCGGAACAGTGCAACTTCGAGCAGCGCGAAGGCGACAACATCTTCTTCCAGGACTCCGATCACGTCGGCTCGGAATGCGACAACTGCGGCGGAGAGAACAACGGCGACTGCGACGTCGATCCGCTGTACTGCGATCAGGACGGTGACGGCACGGTCAGTTCCCAGGAGTACTTCGAGGGCTTCCAGCGCGACACCGACAACGACGGCCAGGGAGACGCCTGCGACCAGGACGATGACAACGACGGGGTCAACGACGAGACGATCAGCGGAGATCCCAACGACAACTGTCGCGTGACCCCGAATCCCGGCCAGGAGGATGCCGACCTCGATGGCGTCGGGGACGCCTGCGACAACTGCGTGAACCAGGACAATCCGTCACAGATCGACGACGATGGCGACGGACTGGGCAATGCCTGCGACAACTGTCCGCTCGCGGCGAACCCGGACCAGACCGACACGGACGGCGACGGGAGCGGCAACGCCTGCGATACCGACGACGACGATGACGGGATCCCCGACGACGACGGGGACGGGACGTTCGACCCGTGCACGGGCGGGGCGACGACCGACTGCGACGACAACTGCACGACCGTCGCCAACCCGTCGCAGGTCGACACCGACGGCGACGGCGTCGGTGACGACTGCGACTTCCCGGAGGTCGATCTCGCGGCCGACGGGGCCGATCACATCGTGATCTACGGCAAGGAGAAGCTCGACTCGGCCGGGCGCTCCGTCGCGGCCGGCGATCTCAACGGCGATGGCCATGCCGACATCGTGATCGGTGTTCCGGATGCCAAGGGACCGACCAACAGCGACGACTTCACCGGCGAGGTGTACATCATCTTCGGGCCGCTTTCGGCCCAGGAACTCGATCTCAAGCTGCACACGCCGGACGTGCTGATCTACGGCGAGGTCGGCAACGACGAGTTCGGGCGTGCGCTCGCCGTCGGCGACGTCAACTCCGACGGAATCGACGATCTGATCGTCGGCGCTCCGCGCGCCGAGCACTTCGGCGCGGCGCTCGACGACGATGGCGACGGGACCACGGAGTCCAAGTCGGGAGCCGGGCGGGTCTATGCGTTCTTCGGTCAGGCGTCATGGCCGGCGACGATCGACACCGACAGCGGTGATCGGGAGAACCCGAATGCCGACGCCGTGTGGGGTGCCAGCCGTGGCGGCGCGTTCATGGGCGTCGCGCTGGCGCTCGGCGACATCAATGGCGACGGCAGTCTCGACGTGGCGATGGGTGCGCAGAACTACCGCGAGTACGACTCGCTGGCGGCGCGGTTCCGCACCTACGGCGGTGTCTACGTCGCGTTCGGCGGCAGCGGGATCGGTGGCAAGACGGACTACACCGCCACGAGTGCCGACTTCTTCGTGCGCGGCGCCGACGACACCGACCGCGCGGGACGAGTGCTGGCGGCGGGCGACGTCGACCAGGACGGGATCGACGATCTGCTGGTCGGAGCCCGGACCGGCGACGGTCCGGACTCGCTGGTCCCGGACCGGGGCGAGCTGTACCTCGTGTTCGGCGACAGCGGGCTGACCAGCGGCACGGTCCGCGACCTTTCGATCGATCCGGGGATCCGGATCTGGGGCGACCAGAAGGACGATCAGCTGCCGACATCCCTTGCCGCGGCCGACGTCGACGGCAACGGATTCGACGACATCGTGATCGGCGTCTCCGGTGCGGACGGCCCGGGAACCGGGCGTTCGCTCGCCGGCCGCGTGTACGTCGTGCTCGACCGCGCCAGGGCGAGCTGGTTCTCGGACTCGGTCGAGCTGATCGCCGACCTGCGCGTGTACGGCCGCCGGCAGTCGGACTTCCTCGGCGAGGCGGTCGGCGTCGGAGACCTCGATGCGGACGCGTCCGCCGAGCTGGTGCTCGGGGCCACCGGGTCGGAAGGACCGCAGAGCCCGGGACGCAGCGAGGCCGGCGAGGCGGTGGTGCTGTCGTGGAAGGACGTCCAGTTCGACTTCGAGGTCGATCTTTCGACCACGCTGCTCGCCACCGCGATCTGGGGCGCGGACATCGTCGACAGTCTGCCCAGCGGAATCGCCACGGCCGACATCAATGGCGACGGGGCCGAGGACGCGATCCTCGGTGTCGAGGGCGGCGACGGCGACCCGGACGACACGGCCGACCGGTTCAATACCGGCGAGGTGTGGGTCGTCTCTCCGGGTGACCTCGACGGCGACACGATCAAGAACCTGGCCGACAACTGTCCGAACACGGCCAACACCGACCAGCTCGACGACGACGGCGACGGTGTCGGCAACCTGTGCGACAACTGCCAGTTGACCGCCAATCCGGACCAGGCCGACAGCAACGGTGACGGCACCGGCGATGCCTGCGAGGGCGACTTCGACCAGGACGGCATCCCTGGCGACGACGGCGACGGGACCGCCGATCCGTGCACGGGCGGCGTGACCGCCGACTGCGACGACAACTGTCCATCGGACGCCAATGCCAGCCAGTCCGACGTGGACGCCGACGGAGTCGGCGACGCGTGCGACCTCGATGCCGACAACGACGGCGTCGAGAACGCGATGGACAACTGCTGGCTGGTGGCCAACGCCTCCCAGCTCGATGCCGACAACGACGGCACCGGAAACGCCTGTGACACGCTGGTCCGCCTCTCCACGGGTGACGGCGTGACGGTCTGGGGCGAGGAGAGTGCCGATGCGCTCGGCCGGGGCGGCGTGATCGGCGACTTCAATGCCGACGGCACGCTGGATCTCGCCCTGGGGGCGCCCGATGCCGACGGTCCGTCCAACGGCCGCAGCGGTGCGGGCGCGGTGTACGTCTTCTACGGCCCCGTCGGCGCGTCGATCGACCTGGCGACGGTCTCGGCGGACGTCGAGATCTACGGACAGGATGCCGGCGATGAACTCGGGTTCACGCTGGCGGTCGGCGACATCAACGGCGACAGCACCGACGATCTGGTCGTCGGGGCGCCGGGCGGAGCGAGCGACCAGGACGTCGATGCCGACGCTGGCGAGGTCTACATCTTCTACGGCGGCGGACTGGGTTCGACGATCGATCTCGCGACCACGTCGGCCAACGTGACGATCTACGGTGCGCGGGCCGGCGACCGGCTCGGCGAGGGCATCGCCGTGCTCGACATCGATGGCGACGGGGCGTCCGACCTGGCGCTCGGCGCGCCGATGGCCGACGGCGAGTTCGAGTCGGTGACCGACGGTGGCGTGGTGTTCTTCCTGTTCAACGCCTCGATCGGGACCAAGCGACTCGACTTCACTTTCGGCAACGAGAACTTCGATCACTACATCAACGGTGCGGACTTCGACGACCACTTCGGCAAGGCGCTGATCGGTGGCGACGTCGACGGCGATGCGACCGACGACCTGATCGTCGGAGCGCCGGATGCCGATGGCGCGACCAACCTCAAGGCCGGGGCGGGAGAGGTCTACGTCTTCAACGCGGGGACACTCTCGAGCATCGGCTTCGAACTCAAGACCTACAACGGCGACTACGCGGCGGTGTTCTACGGCGAGACCGAGTCCGACCTGGCGGGAAGCGCCCTGGCGGCGGCCGACATCGATGCCGACGGGACCGGTGACCTGCTGGTCGGCGTGCCCGGCCAGGGTTCGCCTCCCGGTGATCCGGCGCGAATCAACGCCGGCGGGGCATACATGCTCCAGGGCGGTTCGTCGTTCACCGCGGAGAGCGGAAGCACGTTCGATGCGGCCGCCGAGCGCAGCTACTTCGGCCCGCGGGCCGGCGAGAAGCTCGGTTCGGCGCTTGCGGTCGGCGACTACAACGGCGACGGCACGGCCGAGCTGTTCCTGGCGGGACCGGGAGCCGACGGTTCGGGCGGCACGCCGGTCGACCTCGGGGCGGTGCAGGTCGTCGATCCGACGCGGATCGCCGCGGGCAACGTGATCGTCGATCTCGAGGACCTTCCGCCGGCCCAACTGATCTACGGACGGTCGTCGTCCGACTCGCTGGCGGCGGCAGGCTGGCTGCTGCTGGCCGATCTCGACGGCAGCGCCGGAGTCGACCTCGTCTGCAGCGCCGACCTCGGCGACGGGCCGGACGACCTGCGGGCCGACGCCGGTGAGGCGCTCGTGCTGGGTCATGGTGACAGCGACGGGGACGGCGTCCTCGATGCCAACGACTGTGTCCCGGGGGATGCGGCCTACGGCCATCTCGATGACACCGGGACGAGTTCGACGTTCGACGTCGACAAGGTGACGTTCCGCTGGAGTTCGGTCCAGGGCGCCGACAGCTACAACCTCTATCGCGGCACGGTGACGGTGCCTTGGGACTGGAACTGGATCTGCATCCGCTCCGGACTGCCGACGCCCGAAGGGACGGACCAGGGTGAGCCCAGTCCCGGCGACGTCTTCTTCTATGACAGCCGGGCCGTGGCATCGACCTGCTTCGGCGACATGGGGACGGATTCCTCCGGCACCCAGCGGCCCGATCCGCCGGCCTGTCCGTAGCCCGGCGCCGCGTGGCATCACACGGGGGCACCGGCCATCGCGCCGGTGCTCTCTTTCTCTTTCCGGAGACACTTCGCTATGCTGCCGCGGGAGGTGACGATGTCCGACCGGCTCGGGTTCGATCTCTTCGCACGCCGCGTTCTCGCGATCGACGAACTCGAGCTGCTGCTCGACTGCGCCGGGATCGAGATCGACGGACCGCAGGCGGAGGCGCTGGCGCCCGACTTGGAACGCGCCTTCGCGGAGATGCGGGCGCTCGAGGCCGGCGCGATCGCCAACCCGGACGAAGGCCGCCGTGTCGGTCACTACTGGCTGCGCGATCCGGAACTCGCTCCGGAACCGGCGCTGCGCCGGGCGATCGAGCAGGCGATCGACGACGTGGAGTCGTTCGCCCGGCAGGTCCATGGCGGCGGGATCGGTCCGCGGCCCGACGTCCGCTTCACCGACGTGCTCCACGTCGGCATCGGCGGTTCGGCGCTCGGCCCGCAGCTCGCGGCGGACGCACTCGGGGGGCCGGCCGATCCGATGCGG
The DNA here is from genome assembly GCA_024276295.1 of Acidobacteriota bacterium. Lineage (GTDB taxonomy): Bacteria > Acidobacteriota > Polarisedimenticolia > J045 > J045 > J065. The sequence continues at coordinate 4,753 of JAJRXN010000176.1, read as the reverse complement.
ATCCGCTTCGTGGACAACACCGATCCGGACGGCATCGAGCGGACCTTCGCCGAACTCGGCGGGCTCCTCGAGACGACTCTCGTCGTCGTGGTGTCGAAATCGGGCGGCACGCCCGAGACCCGCAACGGCATGGAGGAGGCGGTCGCGCGCCTGGCGGCCCGCGGCCTCGATCCGCCCCGCCACCTCGTCGCCGTGACGGGCGAGGACAGCCCGCTCTGGCGGCGCGCCCGGGACGAACGGTTCGCGGGCCTGTTCCCGATGTGGGACTGGGTCGGCGGTCGGACGTCGATCACCTCGGCCGTCGGACTGCTGCCGATGGCGCTCTGCGGGCACGACGTGCGCGCCTTCCTGGCCGGGGCGCGGGCGATGGACGACGTCACGCGGGTCGCCGACGCGCAGCGGAATCCCGCCGCGCGCCTGGCACTGGCCTGGCACGTCGCCGGCCACGGCCACGGCGAGCGTGACATGGTCGTGATCCCCTACCGCGACCGGCTGGCGCTCTTCTCGCGCTACCTCCAGCAGCTCGTGATGGAGTCGCTCGGCAAGGAGAAGGATCTCGACGGGCAGGTCGTCCATCAGGGCCTGGCCGTCTACGGCAACAAGGGGTCGACCGACCAGCACGCCTACGTCCAGCAGCTCCGCGACGGGCTCGACAACTTCTTCGCGGTGCTGATCGGCGTCCGCGAGGATGGCGTGCCCGGCCCGCTGCTCGAGGTCGAGCCGGGTGTCACGTCGGCCGACTACCTGGCGGGGTTCCTGCTCGGAACGCGGCGGGCGCTGCTCGAGCGCGGTCGCCGGGTGATCACGCTGACCCTGCCGCGGGTCGATGCCCGCTCCCTCGGCGCCCTGATCGCCCTTTTCGAGCGGACCGTCGGCCTCTACGCTTCGATGATCCGGATCAACGCCTACCACCAGCCGGGAGTCGAGGCAGGCAAGAAGGCCGCCGCCACGGTCCTCGCCCTGCGTGCGGCCCTGCTCGAGTCGATGCAGGCGGGGCGGGGGACGTTTCTCACCGCTCCGGAATGGGCCGGGCGGGCCGGTCACCCGGACCTGGCCGTCGAGGCGTTCCATCTGCTCGAGCGGCTGGCTGCCGACCACCGGCACGCCGTCGAGCGCCGGGAAGCCGGCACGCCGGCAGGGACCCGCTACGGCGTTCCGAGCTGATCTCCGAACCAGCGGCGGCAGAGCCGCGCCATGTCGTCCGGCAGCGGGGCCTCGAGCGCCAGCGCCCGCGGTCGCGCCAGGGCCTCCGGAGGGATCACCAGCCGGGCGGCATGGAGCGCGGCCCGGCCCGGACCCGGGTCGCGCGCCCCGAACCAGCGGTCGCCGACGACCGGCCAGCCCGCCGCGGCGCACTGCGCGCGGATCTGGTTGCGGCGGCCGGTGACCAGGTGCACGCGCAGGAAGGCACGGACGGGATGCCGTCGGGTCGCCTCCACGCGATACCGCAGTCGCGCCTCGACCGCTCCGTCCGTGGCACGGTCGGCGGCGCGGACGCGGTGCGAACCCGGTTCCTCCGCCAGCCAGTGGAGCAGTTCGCCGTGCTTCGGCTGCGGGATGCCTTCGGTGACCGCCAGGTATTCCCGCTCCGGCCGTCGTTCGCGAAAGGCGCGACGGAGCCGTGTCCAGGCCCGCTCGTGCCGCGCGAAAAGGACCAGGCCCGACGTTTCGCGATCGATCCGGTGGACCACGTGCAGGCCGTCGACGCGGTGTCCGGCCAGCTTCAGTGCCGCGACGACGCGGGCGACGAGCGGCAGGTCGTCGGGAGAGGGCGCGCTGGTCGGCACGACGACCACGCCCGGCTCCTTGTCGATCGCCACCAGATCGCGGTCGAGGTGCACCACGCGGAAGCCCGGTCCGGAGATCGCGACCGGTCCGGCTTTCGGAGCGGTGTCCACGACCTCGATCTCGACGCCTGCCGGGGGACGCCAGGCGGGGTCACGGATCGGCTCGCCTCCCGCCTGCACGCGACCGGAGGCGACGAGTTCCTTGGCCCGGCGATGGCTCAGGCGCAGCGCTTCGCGAAGCCGCACGGCCAGGGTGCGCTGGTGCTCGTCCTCGACGCGGAAACGTCGCATGGTTCGAGTCTAGCCCGAACCGGCAGGACTCAGCCGACGGGGACCCGCTCGGCGACCGCACGTTCGATCGCCTGCTGGAGTTCCTCGAGCCGCACCGGCTTGGGAACGTAGTCGTCCATGCCGCTCTCCAGACACCGCTCGCGGTCCCCCTTCATCGCGTGGGCGGTCATCGCGATGATCGGCACCTGGGACCGCGCCTGGTCGGGCAGCTCGCGGATCGCACGGGTCGCCTCGTAGCCGTCCATCTCGGGCATCTGGCAGTCCATCAGGATCAGATCGAACCGGCGCTCGGCGATCATGTCGAGCGCGACCCGCCCGTTGCTGGCGGTCGCCACCCGGTGACCGAGTCGCGTCAGCAGCTTGGTGGCCACGAGCTGGTTGATCCGGTTGTCCTCGACGACCAGCACGTCGAGCCCGGTGCCGGGACCGGCGCCGTACCGGTCGTCCCGAGCAGCGGCCGGCGCTCCCTGTTCCGTTCCACGATCCCGCGCGGCCTCGCGATCGCCCCGGAGTGCGCGCTCGATCCGTTCGAGGAGCACGCGGCGGCGGAACGGCTTGCGCAGGATCGCCGCCGCGCCGCGCTCGAGCCAGTCGCCATGCTGCGCGAGCCTCGCCATCGGGGCGAGCAGGATCACCGGCAGGGGCTGGCCGTCGACGCGCCGCGCCAGCATCGCCTCGAGATCGACGCTTCCGCGGCTGCTTTCGAGCACCTGCTCGTCGACGAGCACGAGGTCGTAGGTGCCGCCGGCCGCGAGACGTCCGTCGAGGCGGCCGAGCGCACTGGTGGCGTCGCACGCGATGTCGACCACGGCGCCCCAGGTCCGCAGCCATACCGCGGTCGCCTCGGCCAGCACGTCGTCGCTGGCCGCGAACAGCAGCGAGCGCCCCTCGAGTGGGGTCTCGGCCGGTCCCTGTTCGTCGAGGATCGGCGTCGGGATCGTGAACCAGAACACGGAACCCCGTCCGACCTCGCTGCGGACCCCCATCTCGCCGCCCATCAGGCTCACCAGACGGTGGGAGATCGACAGTCCGAGCCCGGTTCCACCGTAGCGGCGGGTCGTCGAGGTGTCGGCCTGGGTGAACGGCTCGAAGATCCGCGTCAGGCGGTTGCGCGGGATGCCGATCCCGGTGTCCTCGACCTCGAACCGCAGCCCCGGTCGTCCCCGCGGGTCGGGACCGGCACGCAGGATGATTCGGCCCTGCTCGGTGAACTTGGTCGCGTTGCTCAGCAGGTTGAGCAGCACCTGGCGGATGCGCACCGGGTCGCCGAGCACCGCGGCGGGGGTGTCGGGATCGAGCACCGGGACGACCTCGAGCCCCTTCGAGCCGGCGCGATGCGCGATCGTCTCGAGCGCCTCCTCGGCCACGTCGAGCGGCTGGAGCGGGACCCGTTCCAGACTCAGCTTGCCGGCCTCGATCTTCGAGAAGTCCAGGATGTCGTTGATGATCTGCAGCAGCGCGTCTGCCGACGAACGCGCCGTGGTCAGCAGCGAGCGCTGCTCGTCGTCGAGCCGGGTCTCGAGCAGCAGGTCGGTCATGCCGATGATGCCGTTCATCGGCGTGCGGATCTCGTGGCTCATGTTGGCCAGGAACTCGCTCTTGGCCTCCGTGGCTGCTTCGGCGGCACGCCGCGCCGCGATCAGGTCGGTCACGTCGACGAACGAGCGGACGCCAACGACGAACCGGCCCTCTTCGCGGATCTGGTCCGCGTTGTGGATCACGATCCGCTCCTCTCCGCCGGCGACGCGGATGCGGCACTCGGCGCGCGAGAGCGCGCCGCCGTGCTTGCTCGACTGGTGGAGGTCGCCCGGCAGCGGGAACTCGGCGCCGAGGACCTCGCTTTCGGTCCTGCCCCGCACGTCCTCCTCTTCGTACCCGGTGATCGCCGAGAAGGCGTTGTTGACGTTGGTGATCCGCCCCTCTGCATCGACGGTGTAGATCGCCGTCGCCGCCGTGTCGATCAGCTTGCCGAGGAACACGTTGGCGTCGCGCAGGGCGCGCTCCTGCTTGCGCGCACTCGTCACGTCGTGGATCACCGCCGTGTAGTGCGTCGTCAGCCCGCTCGTCGTGCGGACCGGCTGCACGTCGAGTTCGAGGTACAGCGCCGCACCCTCGCGCGTGTGGGCCACCGCCTCCCCGTGGAACTCCCGGCCGCGAAGGGTCAGCTCGCGCAGTGCCTCGATCACGCGCCTGTCCGTCGCCGGGCCGGCAAGCAGCCGGAGCGGGTCCCGCCCGCGGATCTCGTCGAGTCGCCATCCGAACAGCCGCGTGAAGGCGTCGTTGACCCACTCGATCCGGCCGAGGGCGTCGGCGATCACGACCGCGCTGCGCGTGCGGCTGGCGACCAGCGCCAGCTTGTGCGCCTCGGCGTTGCTGCGCCGGTAGGCGCGCTCGGCGCGCTTCTGTTCGGTGATGTCGTGGATCGTCGAGAGCAGCAGCATCCGCTCGCCGAGCGTCACCGGTCCGCTGTGGACCTCGACGTCCCGCAGTGTTCCGTCGGCCAGCCGATGCTGGAACTGCAGGTACGGCTGGATTCCGGCCCGCACGCGCTCGATCGCCTCGCGCAGCCGCTCTTCGGGCAGCGGGTTGATCCCGGTCAGCGGCATGCCGCGCAGCTGTTCGCGCGTGTAGCCGTAGAAGTCGACCGCCGCGGCGTTGGCATCCCAGATCGCCGC
>JAJRXN010000175.1 GCA_024276295.1 Acidobacteriota bacterium | reverse complement strand
GACCTCCAGCCCGCCGTGCGCGCGCTCCGCTCGGGCGTTCCGCTCTACACGCTCCAGCAGAACCGGGTCTTTCGCAGGCGGGGCCTGATCTGGACCGATCTCGGCCCGGTGGCCGCCTTCCTCTCCCACGCCGCCGCGTGCCGCGCGGAGAGCTTCGGCAAGCCGTCCCGGACGGCCTTCGAGGCCGCGGCCAGGGACGTCGGCGTGACGCTCGCCGATCTCGTGATGGTCGGCGACGACGCGGAATCGGACTGTTCGGGGGCCCTGAAGGCGGGGGGCGGACGGGCCCTCCTGGTGCGGACCGGAAAGTACGAACAGGGGGACGAGAGGCGGGTCGATCCGCCCCCCACGCTGGTTCTCGACTCGATCGCGGACTTGCCCGAGGCGCTGGAACGCCTTGGTTGATCCGGCCGCGGCCGGGCGCCACGTTACCGAGAGACGGGGGCGTGTCTCCGGGACGGGGGCACCTTGCCCGGCAAAGAGGTTGGCGTGGCTCCAGCGGGACCCGGAACGGCTCGAGGAACGGACGGTCCGGCCGATACCCTCGGTCCGGCGGGAACCGGGCTCGCCGTCGGCACCGTGGTCATCGCCGCCGGCCTGCTCTCGTTCGGCGCCTCGCGCATCCTCGGCGCCGAAGGCGCCGCGACGATCCTCGTCGCCGCCGCCCTGGCGGGCGTCAGCGCCTCGTGGGTCGCCTCCCACCGGTCGAGCCGGAAGACCGCGTCGCGGTCCGCGGAGTTCCTGAGGCTCGCCGACGGCCTCGATACCGGGGTCTGCCTGCTCGGCGCCGACGAGCGCTGGATCTGGGTCAACCGCAAGCTGGCGGCGTTCCTCGGCGTCTCGCGCGAGGAGCTGATCGGCCAGTCGCCGTTCGGATTCCTCGACGACGACAACCGGACGATCCTGCGCGAGGCGATCGAGCGGAAACGACTCGGCGACTACTCGAGCTACGAACTCGCCGTCACGACCGGCGCAGGCCGGCGACGCGTGCTGCGGATCACACCGGTCCCCCTGGTCGGCGAGGCGCTCGGTCTCGGCGCTTCGATGACGATCGTCAACGACGCCGATGCAGCAGGCGACGATGCCCGCACGACCGCTCCGGAACACCTGCTGCGCGCGATCCTCGACAACGCGCCGGACGGCGCGCTGATCATCGAGAACCGGCGCATCGTGCTGGCCAACCACCGGATGGCGGAGCTGGGCGGCTACACGCTCGAGGAACTCGCCGAACGCGATCCGTTCGAGTTCATCCATCCGGTGGACCACGGGCTCGTCGAGGACGCCTGCGATACCCGAGGCTCCGGCGCGATCCGCCGTTCGACCTGGGAGTTCCGCGCCAAGCGGAAGGACGGCACGACGGGCTGGCTGCGGGATTTCGTCGTGCCGATCTCGTGGCACGGGCGCGAAGCGACGCTGCACTTCTGCGTGGACATCTCCCGGCAGCGCGAAGAGTCGGAACGGCGCGACGCGCGGGAGCGTCGCTGGCGCGCGCTGTTCGACCATGCGCCGACGATGCTGCTGGCGCTCGACGCCGGCGGCAGGCTCGAGGAAGCCAGCCGCCGCTGGTACCGGACGATCGGCCGCGAGCGTGACGAGGCGCTCGGCCAGCCGATCACGCAGTTCCTCGACGAGGCCAGCGCCCGGCTCTGGAACGAGCGCGTGCTTCCCGATCTCGAGAGCGGAAGGAGCGTCGACGCCGTCCGCTGCCGCGTCGCCGGTCGCGATGGCGCGGTCGTGGAGGTCCGGCTCTCGGCCACGCGCGAACCGCCGTCCGGCGGGTGTGACGGGGGCTTCCTCGTCGCGCTCGAATCGATCGGCGAGCACGAGCGGCTCGAGGCCCAGGGGCGGCACGCCCAGCGGCTCGAGGCGCTCGGCACGCTGGCCGGAGGCATCGCCCACGACTTCAACAACATCCTGTTCGCGATCCTCGGCTACGCGGACATGGCGCTCGAGCAGGCGCCCGAGGATGGTTCGCTGCGGACCGATCTCGAGGAAATCCTCCAGGCTGCCCGCCGGGCACGCGAACTCGTCAACCAGATCGTCACGTTCGCCCGCGATGACGACGGCGAGGCCCGGCCGCTCGACCCGCGGCCGATCGTCCGGGAGTCGCTCAAGCTGCTCCGCGCCACCGCGCCGGCCACGATCCGCCTCCACGAGGACGTCGACAGCGAACTCCCGACGATCATCGCGCACCCGGCCGCCCTGCATCAGGTGCTGGTCAATCTGTTCACGAACGCCATCGAGGCGATGGACGAGCAGGGCGACCTGACCGTGACGCTGCGCGCGCTCGAGACGCACGAGGGGCCGGCGGTGCTGTTCGCGATCGAGGACACCGGCCGAGGGATCGCCGAAGAGATCCGGCCGCGGATCTTCGAGCCATACTTCACGACCAGGCCGGTGGGCGCCGGATCCGGGCTGGGACTGACCGTCGTCCAGGGGATCGTCGAGGAACTCGGCGGCTCGATCAGCGTTTCGAGCACGCCGGACAAGGGAACCCGATTCGAGATCGTCCTGCCGGCGATGCGCCCGTCGACCGCGACGCCGCCGTCCCGGGACGAGCAGGCCGGAGACAAGGTCACCGGGCGCGGCGAGCACGTCCTGCTCGTCGACGACGAGCGCGCGCTGATCGAGATGCTCTCGACGATGCTGCGCTCGGCCGGCTACACGGTCGAGGCGCACACCGACCCCAGGCAGGCGCTGACGTCGTTCCGCAGGACGCCCGGCCGGTTCGACGTCGTGATCACCGACCAGACGATGCCGGAACTCACCGGCGACATGCTGGCCCGGGAGATCCTCGCGATCCGTCCGGACGTTCCGATCGTGCTCTGCACCGGGTTCAGCGAGAAGGTCGACGAGGAGCGGGCCCGCGAACTCGGAATCGGCGGCTTCCTGATGAAGCCCTTTGCCATGAAGGACTTGACCAGCCTCATCGATTCACTGAACAGGAAACACGCCACGGGACTTTCGTCATGATCCGCTGCAAGCTCGTCATCCCACGCGACAGCATCAACGAGGCCCCACGGCTCGTGAAGAGAATCCTCGTCATCGAAGACGACGAACAGACCCGCCGGATGCTGGCGGAGATGATGCGCCGTGCCGGCTACGAGGTGCTCGAGGCGCCGGACGGACGTGTCGGTGTCCAGCTTTTCCGGGCCGAGACCGTCGACCTCGTGATCACGGACATCCTGATGCCCGAAAAGGACGGCCTCGAGACGATCCGCGACCTCAAGCGCGAGTCACCGGACGTCAAGATCATCGCCATCTCCGGCGGTGGGCGCACCGGACTGCTCGACTTCCTGCCGGTCGCCCGCCAGCTCGGCGCCGCGCGGACGTTCGCGAAGCCGACCGACCGGCGCGAGCTGCTCTCCGCCGTCGCCGAGGAACTCTCCGTCTGAGACCAGCGGCTGCGGCAGTCCGCGCTCGATCAGGAACTGCAGCGCCCAAGGGGCCGCGTCGGCGTACGAACGCGCGCCCTTCCGCACGCCCTGGCTCCTGAGAAACCGGTCGTAGATCCTCCAGATCGGGCGCCACTCGAATCCCCGGTATCGCTCGACGTGACGCCGGATCGCGAGCAGGTCACGCCGCACGCCGGGATGCCGCCCGTCGACCGGCAGACGCAGCGAGGACCACAGCGCGAGCCAGCCGGCATAGCGCGCCGTCGGTCGTGGCGAGCGCCAGAGCGTCAGCAGCGCGAAGAGGCTCGCTCCGTCCTCGGTGGCGATGCCATGGAGGTGCGCCCGCTCGTGGGCGACGACGAACGGCAGGCTCGCGGGCGGTGCCGGGTGCACGACGGTCGGCTCGCCGGTCAGCGGTCCGTAGAAGCCGGACACGCTCCAGCGACGCGATAGAGGGCTGGCCGCCAGCCACTTGGCCCGGCCGGCGCGCACGCCCGGCAGACCGAGGCTCTCGAAGGTCTCCGCCTCGAGCGGTGCGATGTGCCGGTCCCACGCGGCGAGGTCCGGCGTGATGATCACCACGCCCTCGTCGTCTTCGGGGAGCACGGCCCTGAGCCCGTCGAGTCGGCTGCCGATCGCCTCGAGCAGCGGGCCGAGGCGTTCGGGCTGCGGCGCCCCGAGCCCGAGCAGGACGCGCGGGCCGGGACGCGCGTAGTTGAGCCCCCAGGCGATCAGGAACGCCAGCCACAGCCATCCGGCGGCGGCGACCAGCCGGAACGCCGCCGCACCGAGCGCGCCCGGCCGGCCGCGGGGCCGCCGCGCCCGGAAGGCGCGCACCGCGGAGCGCAGCGCCAGCAGCGCGAACACGAGCAGGAGCGGCTCGATCAGTGCCAGTGGCACCTGCGCGGAGACCGTCGCGAGCAGGCGGACGAGTGGCGGGTAGAGTCCTCTCGAGTAGACCTGCTCGACCAGGTCCGGGTGCGCCGCGGCGACCAGCGAGAGCGCGAAGGCCACCAGCCCGGCGGCGATGCCGCCCCGCATCGCACGCCCTTCGAAGACACCGGCAGGAGGGCGGGGCGTCTCGGCGGCGGGGATCGGGCCGGTCGCGTTCATCGTCGGCCGGCTCAGAGTCTCTTGGCGGCGAGCGTCGGCGCCTTGTCGGTCCGCGTGCCGATCTTGACCGCGGTCGAGAGCCTCGGCACGCCCCCGGCATGGAGCGTCTCGTGGATCCGCGCGATCAGCCGCAGGATCTCG
>JAJRXN010000174.1 GCA_024276295.1 Acidobacteriota bacterium | reverse complement strand
CCAGCTCGCCCGGCGAGGCGATCTCGCGCCCGTCGACCTGGGTCACGACGTCCGAGGCGCGCAGCCCGGCGTCGTCGGCCGGCGAGTCGATCACGACGCCGACGATGCGGGCCCCGGCGTGCGGTGGACCGGGCGCCGCCACGAGGTCCTGCTCGTCGCCTCCCACGGCCGGCGGCGGCTCGACAGCAGCGAGCGTCACGCCCATCCAGCCGGCAGGACGCTCGTCCTCGGCGATGGCAGTGACTCCGGCCGGCAGCAGGACGACGGACACGAGAGCGGCGACGAGAACACGGTGCATCGGGTGTTCCTCGTCCGGGAAGGTACCACGATCACGCGGCCGGCCCACCGCGCGCCCGCAGCATCTCGGCCGCCGCGGCGAGGATCTCCACCGCCCGGTCGACCTCCTCGACGGTGTTCATCCGCCCGACACTCAGACGCACCGTCCGCCGCGCGACCTCCGGCGGCACGCCGAGCGCCTCGAGTACGGGCGAGGAGACCACGCCGTCGGCATGGCACGCTGCCCCCGCCGACGCCGCCAGCACGTCTCCGACTTCGGCCAGCAGCGCCGCCGCCGGCACGTCGAACGCCACGCTGAGCGTTCCCGGCAGCCCGCGCCCCGGGTCGCCGTGGACGACCAGATGGCCGAGCCGCGCCTTGAGCCCCGCCCGCAGCCGGTCGCGCAAAGCCCGCGCGTGGGCCATCTCCTCGGCGAGACTCTCCGCGGCGATCTCCGCGGCGACCCCGAGGCCGACGATACCCGCGACGTTCTCCGTTCCCGCCCGGCGCCCCGCCTCGTGCGCCGCGCCGTCGATCAGAGGAGCCAAGTCGATCCCCTCGCGTACGTACAGCGCGCCGACCCCCTTCGGCGCGTAGAGCTTGTGGCCGGCGATCGACAGCAGGTCGACGTCCAGCTCGCCGACGTCGACCTCGACCTTGCCGACGCTCTGCGCGGCGTCGGTGTGCATCACGGCGCCGGCGGCACGCGCGGCGGCGGCGACGTCGGAGACCGGCTCGATCGTGCCGACCTCGTTGTTGGCGTGCATCACGCTGACCAGGATCGTCCCCTCCCCGATCGCCTCGCGCGCCTGCCGCGGATCGACGTACCCGCGACGATCGACCGGCAGCCGCACGATCTCGAACCCGTCCTCCGCGAGCACCCGCAGCGGCTCGACGACCGCCGGGTGCTCGACGCTCGAGGTGACGATCGTCCGTCCGCGCCCGGCACGGCGCCGGGCGGCCCCCTTGATCGCCAGGTTGTTCGCCTCGGACCCGCCGCTCGTGAACACGATCTCCGCCGGCCGCGCTCCGATCAGGCGGGCGACCTGCTCGCGCGCCCGTTCGACCGCGGCGCGGGCCGTCCTGCCGAAGACGTGCGCGCTCGACGGGTTGCCGAAGTGCCAGTCGAGAAACGGCAGCATTGCCTCGACGACGCGCGGGTCGACCGGCGTCGTCGCGTTGCAGTCGAGGTAGATCGGCGCGTCGACCGTGCGCGACATGGACAGCCTCCTTCCGGCGCGAGGCCCGGTCGGCGCGATTATCGCGGATCGCGGCGCGCCACGTGGACCCGGTTCCGGCCGGTGCGCTTGGCGTGGTACAGGGCCCGGTCCGCCTCGCGCAGCAGGTCTTCCGGCCGTACCCCGCCCTCGGTGCCCGCGAGCCCGAAGCTGACCGTCACGCGCACGCGGCGGCGCCCGCCGCGGGCCGGGGCCGGACGGGCCGGACGGCGCCGCGGACGGTCGGCTCCGCGCAGCACGAACGGCCGCCCGGCGATCTCGCGCCGCACCCGCTCGAGCGCCTCGTGCGCCGTGGCCACGTCACGGCCCGGGAACAGCAGCGCGAACTCCTCGCCCCCGTAGCGATAGGCCCGCGCGCCCCGGACCCGAGCCAGCCGGCTGGCGACGAAGCGCAGCGCCTGGTCGCCGGCATCGTG
>JAJRXN010000173.1 GCA_024276295.1 Acidobacteriota bacterium | reverse complement strand
GCAGCTTGTACCAACGTGCGTTGCGCCGCGGGGAGAGGTGATGGCGCTTCGGATCCGCCTCGCCGTCTCCGAGCTGCGCGTGGTGATCGAGGTGCCAGCGGGTGAACTGCGTGCGCGAAATCCCGCTCGGAAAGGCGTATAGCCAGCCGAGCAGGACGCGCGACCGGTTGCCCGTCCGGCGGGCGAACACCGCGTCGTGCACGACCTCGTGCAGCATCACCGTGAAGTTGAACAGCGCGAACCCGATCACGATCGAACAGGGCAGCCAGAGGTACCACGGCTCGAAGACGACCGCCCCGGTCACGCCGGCGGCGAGCAGCAGGACCTGCCAGGCCAGGACGGCGAAGTGGGCCGCGGGACGCGGCCGGTGCAGGTCGCGCAGCACGTCCTTCGGCAGCGCGCGGGCGAGAGTGCGCCGCAGCTCGACCGAGGCCCTGGCGTAGAAGGAATCCCTGCTCACGGCTGATGTTCGCTCCGGAACGTCCCGCGCCGGACGCGGGCCCACGCCGGCAATGTACGGCGCTTCCGCCCGCGACGGTGCCGTGGCGTCATTGTAGGAGGCGCGCCGGGCGGTGCCATGCCGGCGCCGCGGCAGGCGTCACTTACCAGTACTTTTCGGCGTGGATCTGGCCTGGGTCCCGTTTCTTGTGCTCCTTGAACCCCTCGCCGACGAGCAGCGTGATCATGTCCTCGATCATTGCCGGATTGCCGCACAGCAGGACGTGGGTGTTCTCCGGGGACGGCCGGAAGCCCCAGCGTTCGACGAGCACGTCCCGGCGCCAGAGATCCTGCACGTAGCCGACGTGCCCATTCCACGGGACGAGTTCCTCCGCCGGCCGCGAGACGGTCGGCTCGAACGCGAACCGTGGAAAGCGCCGAACGAGACTCGAGAGTTCCCCCCGGTAGCCGAGGTCCCACGAGTGGCGCGCGCCGAGCAGCACGGCGACGCGCCGTGTGCTGTTCTCGAGCAGCCCGGAGCGCAGCATGCTCATGTAGGGTGCGAGGCCGGTTCCCGTGGCCACGAGGACCAGGTTGCGGTCCTCGGGCACCGCGTCGAGCGTGAACGAGCCGGTGATCCGGCGACCGAGCCAGACCGGATCGCCCTCGCACAGGGCGAACAGCCGCGGAGTCAGTTCGCCGGAGCGGACCAGCGTCACGTAGAACTCGAGGTACTCGCGGGCCACCGAACCGGAGGCGATCGAGTAGGAGCGCCGGATCAGCCGCTCGGGGTCGACGGCCTCCTCCTCGGGGTCGCTCAGCGGATGCCGCGCCGCGGAACCCGGCAGGCCGAGGACGGCGAACTGTCCCGGCGTGAAGTCGGGCAGCTCCCACCCGACGGGGGCGACGTGCAGGATGATCAGCTCGGGCGTGATCTCCGCGCGCCTGATGATCTTTGCGTTAAGCTCCGCGCTGGGCACCGGGTCCTCCTCGGCGTACGGCATCGGGGGCGGAGATTATGCCCCGCCACGACGAGGTCCGGTGACGCAAGGAAGGAGGGAGAGGAACGATGGTGACACGAATCCCACGGGCGGCGATCCCGCTGGTGCTTGCCGGCGCTCTCCTGTTCAGCGGGTCTCCGGGAGCACTCGCGGACGGGAACACGAAGATCCGCATCGCGGTGCTCGATTTCGACACCTCGGCGCTGCATGGCTCGTGGCGCTGGAGCTGGTCGTGGAACGAGCTGGCGACGGCGGCCGCGGACAGCGTGACGCACGAACTGGTCAACTCCGGGCGCTTCCGGGTCATCGAACGCAGCCGGCTCGACGAGGTGCTTCGCGAACAGGACCTCGGCGATTCCGGCCGGATCGACCCGTCCACCGCCGCCGGCATCGGCAAGGTGCTCGGAGTCCAGCTCGTGGTGCTCGGATCGGTCACCGAGTTCGGCATCGAGGAGTACGGCGGCCGGCTTCCGCAGATCGGCAAGTGGAAGTTCGGCCGCGGTCTCGGCGGCAAGCTGGTCAAGGGGAACGCGACGCTGACCGCGCGCGTGATCGACACGACCACCGCGGAGATTCTCGGCTCGTACGAGGGCTCGGGAACCCACAAGTTCGGCAAGGGGCAATTCTCCGGCGCCAGCTTCGGCAAGAACTTCGACACCACGACGACCAGCAAGGTGCTCAAGGCGGCCGCCGAACAGGTCGCGCGGCAGATCGCCGCGGCGGCCGCCGATCTCGAGCCGAGCACGGTCCGTGGAGGGATCGAGGGCAAGGTCGCCAAGGTCTCCGGCGACACCGTCTACCTCAACGTGGGCGAGGCGCAGGGGGTCCGCGTCGGCGACCGGTTCGAGATCCGGCGGCTCGGCGAGGTGATCCGCGACCCGGACACGGGCGAGGTGCTCGGTGGCGACGAGATGAAGGTCGGCGTCGTCGAGGTGACGAAGGTGCTCGGTGCGAAGCTGGCCACGGCGCGTGTCGTCGAGGGCGGGACCATGGAGGTCGGCGACCGCGCCGTGATGCGCTGACGGCAGGATTGCCGGGCCGCGATGGGCATGGAATAGTCCGGTCCGGAACACTCTCGGTGGAGGCAGGCGCGATGCGCACCGGAATCGTCGAACTCGACGCGGACCACCCCGGCTTCAACGACCCCGAATACCGTCGACGGCGCGACGAGATCGCCTTGCTCGCTCAGGAGCACGATCTGGGCGACCCGATCCCGGTCGTCGAGTACACCGGGACCGAGACGGCGACCTGGACCACCGTGTTCCGCGAGCTGAGCCGGCTGTTCCCGACCCACGCCTGCCGCGAGTACAACGAGGCGCTGGCGCTGATGGGCTTCGACGAGACGCGGATCCCGCAGCTCGCCGACGTCGACCGGATCCTCGCCGACAGGACCGGCTTCCGCATCTGGCCGGTCGCCGGTCTCGTCGAGCCGCGGGACTTCTTCGGCGCGCTCGCCCGGCGCGTGTTTCCGGCGACGCAGTACATCCGGCATCACAGCGTGCCGCACTACACGCCGGAGCCCGACACGATCCACGACCAGATCGGCCACATCCCGATGCTGGCGATCCGGGAGTACGCCGACCTGACCCAGCGGATCGGCGCGGGTGCGGTCGGCGCGACGGACGAGCAGGTCACCCAGCTCGCCCGCCTGTACTGGTACACGATCGAGTTCGGCGTCGTCCGCCAGGACGGCGAACTGCGCTGCTACGGTGCCGGGATCCTCTCGAGCTACGGCGAGATGGCCCGCGCCGTGCGCGCCGAGGAGCCGGAGATCCGTCGCTTCGATCCGGAGCAGGCTCGCCTGCTCGACTACCCGATCACCCGCTACCAGCCGGTCCTGTGGGAGGTCGACTCGATCGGCGAGGCGTTCGAGAGGGTCGCCGCCGCCGTCGAGACGATCCGCCGAGGCTGAACCCCGGCGCGCGGCGAGCGCGACCGGGCCCGCGGAGCGAGAACGACATGATCCACCGCCTGCAGCGGGGCGAGGTCCCCCCGAAGCCGCATACCGTGTTCGAACCCGGCGGCAAGCTGGCGTTCGAGCACTGCCTGACGCGCCAGGGTTTCGACGGCGCGTTCACCATCCTCTACCACGCCGAGCCTCCGCACTGGATCACGGCGGAAGAGGACCTCGGCCCGCACCCGGGTCTGGCCGAGCCGGCCGACGACGGGCCGCTGCTTCGCCGCCACTACCGCACCGACGAGCTGGACAAGGGCGGCACGCCGTTTCTCGGACGACGCCTGCTGCTCTCTAATCCCGACGTGCGGCTGCACATGGTGCACGCCTCCAGGAGCGAGGAGACGCTGGTCTCCAACACCGACGGGGACGAGCTGCATTTCGTCCATCGCGGACGTGGGCGGGTCGAATCGCCGCTCGGGGTGCTTGCGTTCGGCCCGGAGGACTACGTGTTCATTCCGCGCTGGCTGCCGCATCGCTTCGTGCTCGACGAACCGGTCTCGATGCTGACGATCGAGGGCTGCAGCTACGTCGACATCCCGCAGAACTTCCGCAACCCCGCCGGCCAGCTCAAGATGGACGCGCCGTTCACGCACCGCGACTTCCGCGCCCCGGAGTGGCCGGAAGGCGGTCCGGCGACGCTG
>JAJRXN010000172.1 GCA_024276295.1 Acidobacteriota bacterium | reverse complement strand
AGGCGCCCGAGTTCGCGGTCAGGCGACGGCGGAAGGTCAGCTCGGCGTCGCGATGACGGCCCAGCGCTCGAGCACGGCGCGCAGGTCCCGCTGCGAGATCGGCTTCGACAGGTAGTCGTTCATCCCGGCGTCGATGCAGCGCTCGCGGTCACCCTTCATCGCGTTGGCGGTCAGCGCGATGACCGGCACGTCCGCCCCGCCGGGCAGGCAGCGGATCTCCCGCGTGCAGGTGAAGCCGTCCATGCCGGGCATCTGGCAGTCCATGAACACCAGGTCGAAGGACTCCTCGCGCAGGCGGGCGATCGCCTGCTCGCCCGAGGCGGCGCCGACGACCGTGCAGCCGAGGTTCTCGAGCATCCGCATCGCGACGCGGCGGTTGATCTCGTTGTCGTCGACGACCAGGCACCGCATCTGGAACTGCGGCCCGCTGATCTCCGGAACGCGCGAGTCGAGCGGAGCCGTCTGTTCGGTGACGTGCAGCAGCGAGTCGATCAGCCGCGAGCGCAGCACGGGGCGCGCGAGGCGGAGGAACGGGTCGAGGCCGCGACCGAGGCTCTCGTCGAGCGCGTCTTCGGGTGAGAGCAGCGCGACGAGCAGCAACTGCCGCGGCACCGCGCCGCGGATCGAACTCAGCCAACTCGCGAGATCGTCGACCTGCGGGACGTGCACCAGCGCCGCATCGCAGCGCTCCGAGGCCTCGGGATCGGGCTCCGGCCCGTAGACCTCCGCGCCGAGTTCGCGGAGCTGCCGGGCGTGGATCGCGAACACCGCGCTGTCGCCGGCGAGCAGCCGGTAGACCCGCCCCGCCAGCGGCGGCGGCGACGGCTGGGGAACCGCGCCGTCGCACACCAGGCTCGCGACGAAACGGCTGCCGCCTTCGAGGTTGCTCTGGACGGTGATGTCGCCGCCCATGTGCCGCGCGAGCTGCCGGCAGATCGCCAGCCCGAGCCCGGTGCCGCTGTGCCGGCGGGCGAACGAGCTGTCGGCCTGCGAGAACGGCTCGAAGATCCGCTCGACCTGGGCCCCGGAGATGCCGATCCCGGTGTCCTCGACCGCGTACTCGAGCGTCACGGTGCCGTCGTCTCCCGGCACCGGACGGGCGTCGAGCGTGATGACGATCCGCCCCTCGCGGGTGAACTTGATCGCGTTGCCGACGAGATTGGTCAGGATCTGCTGGATGCGGTGCGCGTCGCCGACGGCGTACGTCGGCACCTGCCGCGTGATGACGCAGAAGAGTTCGAGCCCCTTGCGACGCGCCTGGCCGGCGAACAGGGCGGCGACCTTCTCCGCCGTCCGCGCGGGTTCGAACCGCTCGCGGCAGATCTCGATCCGCCCCGCCTCGATGCGCGAGAGGTCGAGGATGTCGTTGAGCAGGTTCAGCAGTTCCCGGCCCGACTCGCGGATCGTCTCGACGAGCTGCCGCTGGTCGTCGTCGAGCCGGGTCCCGTGCAGCAGCTCGGCCGTGCCGAGCACGCCGTTCATCGGCGTGCGGATCTCGTGGCTCATCGTCGCCAGGAACGCCGACTTGGCCCGCGTCGCGTCCTCGGCGCGGGCCACGGCGCGCTGCAGAGCGCGGTTGGTCCGCTCGAGCTCGAACGTCCGCTCGGACAGCTCGATCGTCCGCTCGCGCACGCTGGTCTCGAGCCGGCGGTTGGCCCGCGTGACCGCCGCCAGCCGCCAGCGCACCGCCAGACCGAGACACGCAAGGATCAGCAGCGTCGCCAAGGTCAGGAACCACCACGTGCGCCAGAACGGCGCCGCGATCGAGAACGCGAAGCGCGCCGGCTCGACGCTCCAGAAGCCGTCGGCGTTGGCGGCGATCACCTCGAACACGTAGTCGCCCGGCGGCAGGGCTACGAACGAGGCCACCGGCTCGGTCGTCGGTCCGATCCACTCCGGGTCGAGCCCGAGCAGCCGGTAGCGGTACTCGACCCGCTCCGGGGCGGCGAGCGAGATCCCGACGAAGCGGAACTCGATCGGGCTGCGGCCCCACGGAACCTCCGCGCCGGCCGAGAGCACCGCGCGCTCGATCGGTCGCCCGACGCGCGTGACGTGGATCGTCGGCGGGACCATCCGCGGGCGGTCGTGCCGCGCGTCGTAGCGCACGGCGCCGTCGATCGTGCCGAACCACAGCCGCCCATCGCGGTCGATGTACGTCGCGTGGACGTTGGTCTCGAGGCTGACGAACCCCTCGGCGAAACCGTAGTGGCGCCAGCGCGCGCGCCGCGGCTCGTAGCGGTGCAGGCCGCGGTTCGTGCCGAGGAACACCGTCCCGGCCGGATCGCAGGCGACGAGGTAGACGTTCTCGCGACGGACGGGGCTGTCGTCTTCCGGCACGTAGGTGAACCGCCGGCGGTCGAAGCGATAGAACCCGCCGTCGTCGGCGCCGATCCAGAGATTGCCCGACGGATCCTCGCAGATGTCGCCGATGCCGAGGTGTTCGAGCCCTTCGGCCGGGCCGTAGACCTCCGGCTTCCGCGCCGGCTCCGCCGTGTCGATCCGCGCCAGTCCCTGGCCGTCCACGCCGGCCCAGACGAAGCCCTGACGATCGACGAACACGACGTAGACGCGGGCCGGTTCGCGGTCCGTCGAGCCCGACAGGTCGATCAGTTCGGCCTCGCCGGTGATCTCGCCGTCCCCCGACTCGCCCGACGGACGGAACCGCACGACTCCCCGCGACGTGCCGAGCCAGAGCGTGCCGCGCGGATCCCAGGCCAGGTCGAGATAGTTCGCCGGGGGCAGTTCGCCGGTGTCGACCTGGCGGATCTCCAGCGTCTCGGGATCGAGCCGGCAGAGCGCACCCTGCTCGGCGGCGATCCAGAGCCGGCCCTCCGGCCCGATCGCCAGGCCCCGGATCGCCCGGCCGCAGAGCCCGAAGGACCGGCTGATGCGCAGGAGCTGCGGCGCATTCTCGCCGTCCTCGTGGACCATCCGGACCAGCCCCTCGTCGGTCCCGAACCAGTAGGTCCCGTCGGCGGTGCGCTCGATCGACCACACGGCCCGCTCGCCCGGACCGCCCTCGCCGAGGAACGTCTCGAAGCGGCCCCCGAGGTAGACCGAGACGCCCCCTCCGTCGGTCCCGAACCAGACGTCCCCCTCGCGGTCGAGCAGGATCTCGAGCACGTCGTCCTGCCCCAGTCCGTTGCGGGTCGTAAAGCGCCGCGCCGACGGGCGTCCCGCGGTGTCCCACTCGAGCCGGATCGCACCGCTGCCGGCGGTACCGATCCACATCTCGCCGGACCCTCCCGGCGCGATCGCGGTGACCGGGGCCACCGGAAGACCGTCGTCCGCTCCGAGCACGAAGTCCGGAGCAGCGAACTCGCCGCCGCTCGAGAGCCGATGGACGAAGACCGTCCCGGAGAGCGTTCCGATCCACAGCCGATGGACCGGGTCGAAGCCGAGTGCGCTGATCGGCCCGTCGGCCACCTCGCCGATCCGGCGCAGCACCGGCGGCGAGCCGGGCGCGCCACCCGCGAGCACGTAGATGCGGTTCTCCCCCGCCAGGCACAGACGCCGGCTGTCGGCGGCGACCGCGTGGACCGGCTCGCCGTCCGGAAGCGAGACTTCCCGGGCGGTGCCGACCGGATCCTCGGGATCGAACCCGATCAGCCGCTGTCCGGTCCAGGCCCACATCCAGCCCCGGGGCCCGGTGATCAGCTCGGCGATGTCCTCGCCGCGCGAGATCTCCGAGATGTCGAACGCCCGGAACGACGTCGGACCGGTCTGGAGCGAGACCCGGCCCCGCTGGTGGCCGGCCCAGACCCGCCCCCGGGCGTCGATCGCCAGGGCGGTGATCACCCCCGAGGCCAGCCCCTCGGCCGTGGTCAGAGTCCGGAAAGACCGTCCGTCGAAGCGATCCAGCCCGAATCCGGTGCCGATCCAGAGATATCCTGAATCATCCTGGACTATGGCGAACGCTTGCGACTGACTGAGCCCTTCGCGGACGCTGTAGCTGCGGAAGAACGCATGCTGAGCCGTCACCGGCGGCGCTCCGATCACCGCCAGCGCCAGGATCCAGCCGGCCAGTCGCCTTCCAGCACGCATGTTCGCTCGCCCGGT
>JAJRXN010000171.1 GCA_024276295.1 Acidobacteriota bacterium | reverse complement strand
GCGCACCAGAACAGCCCGAGCCCGCCGAGGGCCGTGCCGACCACGCCCCAGAGCAGAGCGACCGCCCGGAGCTGCGTTCGCCGCGAAGCGGCAGGACGCAGCCGGTGGAGCAGATCGTGCTGGCGGGTCGTCGTCATCGTCACAGGACTCCGGAGCCGCTGTCCCGTCACGCCGGTCTCGGGCTTGGAGAACTTACCGCCAAGCCGGCGCCTCGCGCACGTCGCTACTCGCCGCCGCCGTCCGCCGTGCTGCCGTCGCCCTCCCTGCCCACGTGCTCCTCCGGCCGAACCGCAGCGAACCGCTCGACGGCCCGGCAGGTGGCCAGGAACCGGCGCAGGTCGCGCAGTGCATCCGGCTCGAAGCGTCGCCGCTCGAGGATGATCTTGGCCGTCACCTCCACGACCCCGTCCTCGCGGCGTCGCGCCACGGCACGCGCCCGGGCTCCGTCGACGGAGCGTGAGACATCGTGCGGAAGTACCCAGGATTCGTCCAGTCCGCGCCACTCGGCGCGCAGGACGAGCGTGCGCGGGTAGTGGTACTCGACCGCGACCTTGCGCCGGCTCGAGATCCGCGGATGCGGCAACCACCATCCGGGCATCGGCACCAGCGGAAGCGTCCTGCGACGCCCGATGGACGGCGGCGGCACCTCGAACGACGCCTCCTCGACGAACTCGCCGGCCTGTTCGTCCATCCGCCCGTCGTACCGGGCCGCGCCGGCACGAGGCCACAGGTCACGCCAGGTCCGTTCGAGATCCCCGCGCTGCCCCCGGGTGGAGGCGCGCAGCGAACTCCATTCGATGCGTGCCGGCTCACCCCGATAGCGGCCCGTCCAGCGCGCCGACAGTGCGTCGTCCGCCGCCAGGTTTCCCTCGAGCAGAGCCTCGCGGACGTGCCAGCGCGCATCATCCCCGGGCAGCGTCACCAGCAGTGCGTGGTCTCCCGCCGCCACGAGCGCGCGCTTTCCGACAAGAGCCGCGGAAAGCCGTCCGAGCGGCACGTACACGTCCGTCGGGTCGAAGAACAGCAGCCGTCCGAGTTCTCCACCGTCGCCGAGGGCGCCGCCGAAGCGCTGCTCGTCGAGGTCGAGCCCGTCGACGGCGATGGCGACGATCATGTGATTGAAGGCCTCCGCGACCGGCACGCGACGGGGAACGAGATCGCGCTCGGTCAGGTTGACGAGCACGGGCCAGGCCACCAGGCCGTCCTGCGCGAGCGCGGCCGTCAGCAGCGTCGCCTTGTCCTTGCAGTCGCCCCATCCTGACTGCAGCGTCTCCGCGACGTCGCGCGGTTCCCATCCGCTGGTGTCGAGGGCCACGGACACGTAGCGGATCCTGTCCCGCACATGGCGCGCCCGGAAAGCCAGGCGTTCGAGTGGATCCTCGCCGGATGCCGCCCACTGCTCGAGCCTCCCGCCCTCGGCCTGCCGCCTGCGCACCAGCTCCGATGCGTACCGGCCGAGATCGTCCCACGAACGGAACGTCGCCATCTCGAGATCCCGGCCATCGTCCGCCGCGACGGCGACGGCAAGCACGGGCTGCCCGTCGCCGGACGGGGGTGCGAGGGGCTCGGACCGTTCGCCGGGCAGATTCGTCAGTTCCCAGACGAAGCGGCGTCCTTCCCGCCGCGGCGCCGGCCCTTCGACGCGCAGCCACTCGCTCTGCAGCGAGAATCCCTCGGAAAGCTCCATGATCACGCGACGATGCAGCACCGGGACCGCGCGGCCGAACCGGAACAGCCAGGTCAGCCGGTACGGACGGCGCACCGTCACCGTCTCGAGAAACACGATGCTGCCCCGTTTGATCCCCTTGATCGGCAGGACGCGCGCGGCGGCGTCACCCAGAAAGGACTCGCCGACCGACACGTCGACCGCATCGCGTCGCCGCGCACGCTTCGCTCGCCTTTCTCCCGGTGGTGCGTGCCAGGCCCGCAGCCGGCGGATGCGGGTCCGGGCATCGAACTGGACGAGGACGAAGCCCTTCCTGACGTCGTCCGAGAGTGCCTGCCGCGCTTCGCGACGCACCGTCCGGACGGCACCATCCGGCTCGACCGTCACGTGGCGCTCGGAGAACAGTACGCGCCAGTGCTCCGCCGGATCCGCCGCGGGCAGGCTGTCGAGGTCCTCCGCGATCCCGTCGGCCCAGTCCGGGAGCCGCGCGGACAGCGCCGGCGAAGCCAGGAGCAGCGCCACGAACAGCGCGACGGCGTGTCCACGCACCGGCATCACGCTCTCGACACGGAAGCGTGTGTCATTCTTCACGTCTCTGACGGATGAACTGGATCGTGGTCGTGTCCGCCTCGCGCACGACCGTCAGGAACTCGAGCAGCGACTCGAACATCGACGCGGGGACCTCCGGGCGGGCCAGCACGAACTGCCGGAAGAACGACACGTTGCCGTCGTCCTGCCGTTCGAACACGAGCCGGTACGCTCCGTGCGGGGAGCGGACCTCGACCGGCTCGGGCAGCGCGCCGGCGACGAAGCCGGCCGGCGGCTCGATGACGATCCGGTCCTCGCGGTTCGAGGCAAAACGGAAGACGACCGGTGTCCTGCGCGGAGGCGCGCCGATGTCCGGGACCGGCATGAACCACGGCCCGTCGATGCCGACGTGATAGACGTCGACTCCTTCGTCGATCGGATCGAGCAGCTCCTCCGTCTCGCAGTGCAGGCGCCACGGCTCGAGCGGATCGTCGAGGCCCGGAGCCTCCGCCACGAGGACCTCGACCGTTTCGCTCTCCCCGCATCGTCGACGCAGGAGCCGCTTGCGGTCCACCTCGCGCCTGCGCCACAGCGACCGCTTGCCGAAAACGAACTGGCCCCCGCCCTCCACCCTCCACTCGTCACGGCGGAACTCGCCGTCGTCCGAGAAGCCGACATGCCCTGTCGTCGCCAGCGTGTTGCGTCCGGGCAGCGTGAAGTTGAGGCGGATGATCTTCTCCTGCCCCCCGCGCATCAGGATCGCTTCCGTGCCATGGAACCACCACGGGATCTCTCCGAACGGAAGCATGCTCCCCGGATCGACGACCAGGAACCGACGCTGCCCCTGCTCCTCGAACTCGACCCCGACTAGAGCCCGCGCGAACTGGTCCATCGACATCAGTTGCCGGTTGAGAACGCCGTAATCCCGGCGATCGACGACCCATACCCGTCCAACCCGAGCCCCCAGCCTCGCGGCGATCGCGGCCCAAGTCCAGCGGATCTGCCATGCCGTTCCCCGCCGCGCCCTCAGCACGCTGCGCGCGTTGTCCTTGACCTCCTTGCCCTCCGATTCCTCGGTCGCTCCGCCACCGGCCCGCCATGACGTGTTGCGGATGTTTTTCAGTATCCATGCGTAGGCCAGGCCAAGCCTGGTCTCGAGATCGGCGTCCTGCGGGATCTGCATGTCGGCGATCGCCGAGTCGATCTCGCGCCTCCCCCGGGAGAACTTGCGCAGGAAGGTCAAAGCCTCCTTGGCCTTGAGCTTCCAGTACGCGCCGGGGTCCTCGTGCGACAGCACCTGATAGAAGGGTCGCAGGATCGCCTTGCGCTGCACCTCGGGAGGCCCCCAGGGCTCGTCGACCATCGCCGGAACGTTCCTCGCCGTGAGCACGACGACATGCTGCCTGACGCCGACCTCGGCATCGATGTCCGTCGGACGGGAAAACACCCACCGTGCCGCCACACGTTCGTTCAGCCAAGGGCTCCAGATGAAGACCCCCGACAGGACCGGCCATCGGCGTGTCACCTCGATCTGCGGAACGACGTAGTCGTGGATCATCACCACGTATCCGTACTCGACGACCGTGCCCGGCGTGATCTCGGGAAGGACGCCACGCCACGAGCCGATGCTCCGGCCGCGATACTCGACCTCCTGACGGTACGAGAGGTCCTCCCGGGTGATCTCCCGGACGGTGCCGTCCGGAAGCACGGCGAAGGCCCAGAACCTCTTCAGCTCGACACGGTCCCCCGCCCACGGGACGACGATGTCGCCGATGCCCCGTGCTTCGAGGCTGAGCGCCTTGGCACGCTGGCGAAAACCGATCACCGTCGGCTTGCCATGCGGCTGGGCGACGACCTCGCGCAGCGTGAGCACGACACCATGCTCGATGCCCCGCTGCGGGTCGGCCGTGATCGCCCGTTCCTCGGCGGACTGCTCCTGCGGACCGGGGCTCGGCATCCTGATGCCGCCCGCCCGCACGGCCGTGACGACCAGCAGCACGCCGAACCCCAGGACGGCGGCTCGAAACGCACGAAGATGGCGACTCCGCCTGACCCGCCGTACGGAGACGCTCCCCCCCCGACGCGTGGGACACGCCGGCATCGGTCCTCCCTGGCACCGGCGCGCATGGATCCGTGACGCGGGAACGCGCGGTGCCGGCTGGAGATCAGAGTCTACTACACTCGC
>JAJRXN010000170.1 GCA_024276295.1 Acidobacteriota bacterium | reverse complement strand
GGCCTGGTGTTTCCGCTGCTCGCCTCGGCCGAGGCGGTACTCACCCGCGAGGAACGCGACCAGGGCGTGTTCCTGATCGACTGCGGCGGGGGGACGACCGATGTCGCGCTGTTCGAACGCGGCGCGCTGTGGTTCACCGGCTCGATCCCGATCGCCGGCGAGCTGATCACGAACGACATCTCGATCGGCCTGCGGACACCGGTTCCCGACGCGGAGTCGATCAAGCGCACGCATGCCCGCGCGACGCCGGGAGGCGACGAGGACCTCCCGCTCGAGGTGCCGTCGATCGGCGGCGGCCAGCCGCGCCTCGTGGCGAGCAGCGTCCTGACGCAGGTCGTCGCGCCGCGCGCCCAGGAGATCTTCGAGATGGTGCGCGCAAAGCTCGAGCGAACGAACCTGCTCGGCCGCGCGCGCGCCGGCGCGGTGGTCGTCGGCGGGACCGCCAACCTCGAGGGGCTGCTCGAGGTGGCTGAGGACACGCTCGGCATTCCATGCCGGCCTGGCCTGCCGATCGGGGTCGGCGGTCTGACCGAGGACATCAACGCGCCGAGCTTCGCCACGCCGGTCGGGCTCGCGCTGTGGGAGCTGCGCCAGGGCCGGCCGCAGAGATCACGCGAGGGGACGGCGAAGCTGAAGCGGGGCGCGGTCGTCGGCAGCGTGCGCGCGGTCGTGGACAGCGCGCGGTCGTGGCGCGGGGGCATGTTCTGAGATCCAAGCCGGCTCGATGCCCGAGGCGGGAGGGCAGATGAAGAAACCACGGGACGGGAGAAAGAAAGACATGGGCAAGACCAGACTTCGTTTCACGCTCGACGACATCGAGGACCAGGCCGGATCGGCCGGCGGGCCGTTCGACTCGCGCCCGATCGGCGCGGTGATCAAGGTCGTCGGTGTCGGCGGCGGCGGCGGCAACGCGATCAACCGGATGATCGCGGCGGGCGTCGACGGCGTCGAGTTCATCGCGGTCAACACCGACGCGCAGGCGCTGGCCGCGAGCCTGGCGCCGACGCGGATCCAGATCGGCCGACAGCTCACGCGCGGACTCGGTGCGGGAGCGCGCCCCGAGATCGGCCGCGACGCCGCGCTCGAGGACACCGACAAGCTGCTCGAGGCTCTCGGCGGTGCGGACATGGTGTTCGTGACGACCGGGCTCGGTGGCGGCACCGGCACCGGCGGGGCGCCGGTGATCGCCAGCCTGGCCGCGCAGCAGGACGCCTTGGTCGTGGCGGTGGTGACCAAGCCGTTCGCCTTCGAGGGGCGCCGGCGCGCCCAGCAGGCCGACGGCGGACTCGACGAACTGCGCCGGGCCGTCGACACGGTGATCACGATTCCCAACGACAAGCTCCTGCACACGGTCGACCGGCAGACCGGCATCCAGCAGGCGTTCGCGATGGCAGACGACGTGCTGCGCCAGGCCGTGCAGGGCATCTCGGACCTGATCCTCGACACGGGCGACATCAACCGCGACTTCGCCGACGTGCGCACCGTGATGAAGGGGATGGGCATGGCCCTGATGGGAACCGGGATCGCCGAGGGTGACGATCGCGCGATCCACGCGGCCCAGCAGGCGGTCAGCTCGCCGCTGCTCGAGGACACTTCGATCGAGGGCGCCCGCGGCGTGATCTTCAACATCACCGGCGGCGAGGACCTCGCCCTGCACGAGGTCAACGATGCCGCGACGATCATCCACGACGCGGCCCACCCGGACGCGACGATCCTGTTCGGCTACGTCCAGAAGCCCGAGATGAAGGGCAAGGTCAAGGTGACGGTGATCGCCACCGGGTTCGAGCCGGGCGGGCGCCAGGCGCAGGCGACCGTCGCCGCGGCGTCGGAGCCGCAGGTGCTCACGCGCCCATACGCCACGGGACCCGACACGCCGTCGCTCCCCGACGACGATCCGCCGCTGATCCCGCCGCGGCGGGCCCAGGACACGCTGTTCGACGACCAGCTCTTCGCCGACGACGGCGCGCTGCCGCACATGGACGACTGGATCGACAAGTCCGACTACGACGTGCCCGCCTTCCTGCGTCGGGCCCAGGACTGAAGATGAGCACCTCGCCGGGTCGTCACATGGCTGGCCGTGCGAGGTGCGCACGTCATGGGGGGAAGGTCTGCGGCGGACGATCCCGCACCTTCCCGTCTTCCAGACTGCCCAGGGGCGCCTCCTTCCCGCGAACCGTCCGGCTGCCCACCGGAGCGCCCTTTCCCGCCAGGCAACCTTCCCCCCACTCCCGTTCCCGCCCGTAGCGGCCGGTGACGGTGCGGCGCCTGCCCGTGCCGTCTCCGGCCTGCGCCGGTATGCTGCGACCCGTCCGATGACTTCCGGAACCCCCCAGGACGGCGCGGCGAAGAGTTCGATCCTGCGCCTGAGTGCTCCTCTTGTCGTCTCGTTCTGGATGCGGGCGGCGTTCTCGCTCGTCGACACGGTCTACGCGGCGACGATCGGCGACCACGCCGTGGCCGCGATCGGCCTGACCGTGCCGTTCGAGTTCCTGATGATCGCGCTGTGGGTCGGGCTTTCCACCGGCCTGACGGCGCACCTGTCGCGCACGATGGGTTCGCGGGAATCGGAGAAGCTCGACCAGTACGTCGCGGTCACCTGGCGGCTGGTCGGCCTGCTGGCCCCCGGGTTCGCGCTGATCGGCGTCGGGATCTGGCTTGCGGCACCGCACCTCGAACTCGAGCGGAGCGTCGCCGAGGCGTTCCGCGTCTACGGCGCGGTGCTGGTGATCGGCTCGGCGTTCACGTCGTTCTGGTCGATCGTCCCGGACTCGCTGGTCAAGGCGCACCACGACACGCGTTCGACGATGTGGGCCGGGATCCTGTCCAACGTGATCAACGTCACGCTCAACACGGTGTTCGTCTTCGTCTTCGGCTGGGGCGTGTTCGGCATCGCGCTGTCGACCGTCATCGGCCGGATCGGCGGGCTGGCCTACGCGCTGTTCCGGGCGGCGGTCCACGAGCGGGCCCGCCGCGCGACCTGGCGGACGACCCGTCCGGGGCGCGATCCGCACCCCTGGCGGGCGATTCTCGGCCTTGGCCTCCCGTCCGCGCTGACGTTCCTGCTGATGAGTGGCGAGGTCTCGGTGATCAACATCCTGCTCGCCGGGACGGCGCACCCGACCGAGGCGATCGCCGCGTTCTCGATCTACTACCGCGTGCTGCTGTTCGCCAGCCAGCCGGTGATCGCCGTGGCGGTGGCGATGCTGCCGTTCGCGGGACGCCTGCTCGGTGCCGGCGACGCCCGCGGCGTGCTGCACGGCCTGCGCCAGGCGGGACTCGCCGGACTCGCCTACATGGTGCTGGTCATGGCACCGATCGTCGTCGGCTTCGCGCCGGCGATCGCCCGCGCCCTGGCGGAAGGTCCGCTGACGCGTTCGTTCGCGGTCTTCGGCCTGCGGGCTGTGCCGATCGCGACACTCGCCTCGCTGCCGTTCTTCCTCGCGCGTCCGGTGTTCGAGGCAATGGGTCGCGGACGCCCCGGGCTGGTGCTCGCGACGCTGCGCTACGTCGTGCTCTCGGTGCCGCTGGCGTGGTTCGGCATGGGCGTCGCCGTCGCGCTGGGCCGGCCCGGGTTCGAGGGAGTCCTCGCCGGCACGATCGTCGCGTCACTGCTCTCGTCGCTGGTGATGGCGCTCTGGATCCGCGCGGCGCTGCGGGCGTGGCGGCCAGAGCCCGCAACGGACACACGGACGCATCCGGCGCTCCGGGGCTGACCGGCGCACCCCGGCCTCCCCGCTGCTCGCACCGGGGACGCGGCCGCTTCTGCTACAGGCAGCGGCTGTTCGAGCAGCAGAACACCCGCGTCCGGGATCCGTCCTTGCAGCTCACGTCACCGATGCTGCCGCTGACCACCTCGACTTTCCTGACCCCGCCGCGCGTCGCGCAGTAGTCCCTGGCCGCCGCGGCGTAGATCGAGAAATCGCAGTCGTCGCACACGTACGGACACGCCTGTCCCAGCTGGTCGTCTTCCGCCTGCGCCGCGAACGCCGGATCGTCGGTCCCGAGCACCAGAGCCTGGGCTCCGTTGGCCTTGGCCTTCCCGATCCAGCGCTCGAGCCCGTCCCCGTCCGGCATGTAGTTCACGTAGGCGATGGCGATCTTCCTCACCGGCCCGTCCGACAGACCGTACGCGACGTAGCCGGTGATCTCCCCCTTCAGCGGATCCGATCCCGGAAGCTGAACGACCTGTGGCGTCTCGACCTGGTCCGGGTAGACGTAGATCGCCCCGACCTCCTCCGCCATCGCAGGCAGAAGGAACGCGAAAGCGATCACGCCGATCGACATGACGATCGCGATCTTCCTCCCTCGACAGGCGTCGTCCCTTGCAGCGAGTCTTGCACGCATCATCGCACCCCTTTACCGGCCAGTTGCAATGCCGTCGCCCCTCCCATCCTCCACAATCCCGGTGAAGTGGAATCTAGCACCGACACCTCTCCTCGGGCAAGGAACCCGCCCCGCACCATCGCGAAGGATCGCCGGCACCTGGCCTGCCTTGCCACGAGTCTCGGGCAGCGCCCTTGTCCGGGTGAGATGCCGATCACCACAGGATCCGGACGGCCCGGCGCATTCGCGGTCGCGTCATCCCCCTTGCGGACCGATGGGCCGAACTGGCATCGACGAATGCTGCCCGGGCGCACTTCTGTTTCCATGACGTGTCCCGGATCCGGAAAGCAGGCGACTCGTGATCCCGACCGCCCAGGCGTCCTGCGCGCGTTTCTCCGGACCCCTCCTGCCGGAGACGCCATGAGCCGAGGCGGCGCCAGGGCTGGGATGGCCGATGACCGGCTGCGAGCCGGACATCGGCCTGGGGCACCCCACCCTGCGCATTTCGGCTTCAGAATCCCTGCGATCC
>JAJRXN010000169.1 GCA_024276295.1 Acidobacteriota bacterium | reverse complement strand
GCTCGGCATCACGCTGGTCGCGATGGTGCTGATGCGCGACCAGGTGCGACAGGGAGCGCTCGAGGCCGCCGGTTTCCAGCCGGCGCCATGGGTCGCCCCCCAGTGGGGGCCGATCGCCGTGTTCCTCGTGCTGCTTGTCGCCGCGGTGCTGACCGTCGGCTGGATGGCCCGGGCGTTCGTCCGCGCCTCGACGTCGCCGTGAAGCCGGCACCCGCGGCGGGCGCCGGCCCGGCGCCGCTGTTCGACAGCCACTGCCATCTCGACTTCCCGTCGCTGGCCGAGGAACTCGATGCCGTGCTCGACCGTGCCCGCACCGCGGGCGTCCGGCGAATCACGACGATCGGCGCCGGACGGGGACTCGACTCGGCCCGGGCGGCACGGGACATCGCGCGCGCCCATCCGGAGTGGATCGTCGCCAGTGCCGGGCTGCATCCGCATGATGCCCGGCTGGCCGACGAGGCGACGTGGCAGCGGCTGGCGGAGTGGGGCCGCGATCCGACCGTCGTCGCGATCGGCGAGACCGGGCTCGACTTCCACTACGACAACTCGCCGCGCGACGTGCAGCGCGAGGTCTTCCGCCGGACGATCGCCCTGGCGCGCGAGATCGGCAAACCGCTGATCATCCACACCCGCAAGGCGGCGCGGGAGACGCTGGAGATCCTGACCGAGGAGCGGGCCGCCGACGTCGGCGGAATCATCCACTGCTTCAGCGAGGACGCCGACTTCGCGAAGGCGGCCCTCGACCTCGGTTTCGTCAGTTCGTTCAGCGGAATCGTCACCTACCGCAATGCACACCCGATCCAGCAGGCGGCGCGCGCGCTTCCGTCCGACGCCTTTCTCGTCGAGACCGACGCACCGTTCCTCGCCCCGCAGCCGGTACGCGGCCGCCGCAACGAGCCGGGCTGGGTCGCCCTCGTCGCCTCCGCGCTGGCCTCGCTGCGCGGCGTCGACGAGGAGACCGTCCGCCGGCAGAGCTGGAACAACGCCTGCCGCGTCTATCGGCTCGAGGACGACGCCGGCTGATCCGCGGCCAGCAGGCGCTCCAGTTCGACGACGGTCTCGTCGAACGACCGCAGGGCCGCCTCGATCGCGTCCGGCCGCGTCAGATCGACCCCCGCACGCCGCAGCAGCTCGAGCGGCGGTGCCGAGCTTCCGCCACGGAGCATCGCCAGGTAGCCGCGCACGGCCGGCTCGCCGAGCCGCCGCACGCGGTCGGCGATCGCGATCCCGCTCGACAGCCCGGTGGCGTAGGTGAACACGTAGAACTTGTAGTAGAAGTGCGGAACGTAGGCCCATTCCATGCCGTCGTCGGGGCCGAGTTCGTAGGCCGGACCGTAGTAGTCGGCGACCAGGCCCCGGTACAGCGCGTCGAGCGCGTCGGCCGTGATCGGCTCGCCCGCCTCTGCCATCCGGTGGACACGCAGTTCGAACTCCGCGAACAGCGCCTGGCGGTAGATCGTCGTCCGGATCGCCTCGGCGCGCTCCGCCAGCAGCGCCGCCTTCTCGGCATCGTCGCGCGCATGGGCGATCAGCCAGTCCGAAAGCAGCGCCTCGTTGCAGGTCGACGCGATCTCCGCCAGCAGCGGCACGTACCGGAATGACGAGTACGGCTGCGCCTCCATCGCCAGCACGCTGTGGATCGCATGGCCGAACTCGTGGGCCAGCGTCGAGAGGTCGTCCAGACTGTCCTGGTAGTTCATCTTGATGTAGGGCCTGATTCCGTACGCGCTGGCCGAGAACGCGCCGCTGGCCTTCCCGCGATGCGGGTACAGATCGATCCAACCGCTGGCCGGATCGAGCCCCTCGCCGAGCAGCGCGCCCACCTCGGCTCCCAGCGGGGCGAGGGCTTCGGTGACGACTCTCCGCGCTTCGGAAAACGGCACCTTGCGGTCGGCCGCCGGCACGAGCTGCACGTACATGTCGTGCAGGCCGACCTTCTCGACGCCGAGCACTCTCGCCCGCAACGCCACGTAGCGATGCAGCGGGGCGACATGGGCGTGGACCGTGCCGATCAGCGTGTCGTACACCGCCGGATCGATCGCGTCCTTGTCGAGGTACGCCGCCCGGGCGGACTCGTAGCCCCTGGCGCGGGCGAAGGCGACCGAAAGGCGCGCCTGTCCGGCCAGCGTGGCGGCGAACACGTGCTCGAACGAACGCAGCGCGCCGAGCAGTCCCGCCACGGCGGCGCGACGCGTTTCCCTATCATGGCTCGCGCGCAGTCGCGAGTAGCCGGCGAGGGTGAGCCGGACGCGCTCGCCGCCGGCCGTCTCGATCTCCGGCAGCGGCAGGTCGGCGATCA
Organism: Acidobacteriota bacterium; assembly: GCA_024276295.1. Lineage (GTDB taxonomy): Bacteria > Acidobacteriota > Polarisedimenticolia > J045 > J045 > J065. The sequence goes on along the minus strand of JAJRXN010000169.1, from coordinate 1,793 downwards.
TCGCATGGAACGTCTTCTCGTGGTCCGATGGCAGTTCGTTGAGGTCGATCTCGGCCCACAGGTTGTCACCGAACAGCGAGAGCACGCGCTCGGCCTGGGGGCCGAGCACGCGTCCGGACCGCCGGCGCAGGTTGGCGATGTACGGGGCGAACTCGCGCAACCGCGGCCGGCGGACGATCCCGGTCGCCAGCTCCGCTTCCGAGGGGGCCAGCACCGCCTGTCGCACCGCGGCGGCGCGGGACATCAGCTCGCTCATCAGCGCCAGCGCCCGCTCGTTGCGGGCGCGCAGTCGATCGTCGGACTGGCCGGTGTCGAGCCGGAGGTTGGCGTAGAGCGTCAGCCGACTGGTCCGGCGGTGCAGATCGAACCAGGCCGCCAGGCAGCTCTCGAGCGCCTCCGGCTCCGGCTCCGCGTCCGTGCATACCCCGAGCCGGCCGAGGTCTCCCGACACCGCCGCCAGTTCCGACTCGAAGGCGGCGTCATCCGGGAACAGTCGCGAAAGGTCCCACTTCCAGGCGTCCGGGATCGCCTCGCGCGAGGCGTCGGGATCCGGCGTCCAGCCGGGAAGCTCCCCGGCCAGCGGCAACGGAACGCAGACGGTCAGCAGCAGAACCGGCAGGATCCGTGACATGCGTCTCATCGGCAGGGCCCCGACCCGGCGCGGGCGCCGCCAGGCCACTGCCTTCGAGTCTACGCCGGCGCGCCGGTGATCAGAGCCGGCCGGCCGAGTGCTCCAGCCCCTCGGGCACGAACGCCACCTCCACGCTCCCGGTGAATCCCTGGTAATCGAACCGCAGCGTCGCACGCTGGCCGTGATCGGCGACCCACGCCCGCAGCCAGTTGAACTGATGCCGCATGTTCGGCCGCATCGGCATGATCACCTCGAGATCCTCGGTGACCAGCGCCTCGTGCTGGCCGAAGACCGGCACGAGGGTCGAACGGCCGGTGGCGTCGACGAGCTGGACGCGGAGGTTTCCCGCGTGGAACGGCGCGACGTACGCCGGCCGGCCACGCCAGGTCGTCCGGTCGAGATCGGCGAAGACCTGCGCCAGCGCCTGTCCCCGGTCACCGAACAGCGCATCGCCGCATTCCCCGATCCGCGAAGCCATGGAGATCAGCAGATCGACCGTCCGGAAACCCGAGCAGTCCGTGAACAGTTCGTAGTCGAACTCGTCGTCGTTCTGCCGCGGGTTCCAGGACTCGATCACCGCACACCCTTCGTAGCGCCAGTCGCAGTACGTCTGGTCGAGCGAGAGCACCGAGGCCGTCGGATCGAAGTTGTTGTACGTGTAGAGGTGCTGATCCCCGTACTGGTTCTGCATCACCATCGAGAACATCTGGTCGGAGCCGTCCGGGTAGACGCTGACGAAGTAGCCCCAGGTGTCCGGCCGGATGTATGCCGGGTGTCCGGTCCGGATGATCCCCTGGTAGTCCCCCCGCGCGTCGGTGATGATCGGGTAATCGGTGATCGCGCAACCGACTCCCGAGAGAACCAGCGGGATCGAGGCCAGCAGCAAGCATCGTGTGAATCTGGACATGAAACACCCCCTTGCGCCGTGATCGTACGCCGGTCGCCCGCCGAAACCAAGATCCTCCTTCCGGAATCCGCATCGAGGACCAGCGGGCCGGGCCGCCGGGATCCGGCGCCCTGGACGACATATCAGGACCGGGGCCGATCAGCCGTCGCGGCCGGGATCGATCTTCCGCGCGATCACGCGGTCCAGCAGCCCGTCCGGCATCAGTCGCATCAACTGCTGGAGCGGCGCGGTGCGCGGGGCGACCAGGATCCGCAG
>JAJRXN010000168.1 GCA_024276295.1 Acidobacteriota bacterium | reverse complement strand
GTCGCCCGCCGGCCGGCCCGCAGCCGCGGCAGGAAGCCGCCCGCCAGCGGCAGCAGCAGGGCCGGCGTGACGACCGAGCCGATCCCCTTCCACAGACCGATCACCGTCGGCACGGCCAGGGCCAGCCCCGTCGCGAGCCCCCCGACCGCCACGAGACCGAAGCGCGTCGCCCGGCGTGCCGGCGCCTCGCGACGATACTGCGCGATCGTCTCGCGGACCGTCCATCCGCGACGCCAGGCCCGCGCGACCAGCGGAATGTCGAAGCCGAGCGTCGTCGCCCCGACGAAGAGATACGACTCGACGGTCGACATCACCGTCGCGAGCATGCCGACGTAGAACGCCCCGCGCGCCACCGGCGGCAGCACCAGGTCGGCCAGGGCCGGGTATGCTTCCACTGGATGCTCGAGCGCCGGCAGCAGCACCCGCGCGAACATCCCGGTCAGTGTCGTCAGGCCGTCGAACAGGACCCAGAACAACACCGACAGCAGCACGCCCCGGCGCGCGATCGTCGGAGACCGCGCCGCGAAGCAGCGCTGGTAGAACGTCGGCTCCACCAGGGTCTGGAGCGCGATCAGGTACCAGACCAGCACCGCCTGGATCCCCAGCCCCCCATCCCAGCTCAGACACTCCGCCGGCAGCGTCCCGAGGGCCCCGAGACCGCCCGCGGCGCTCCACGCGAACGGAAGCACGAGCAGGAACCCGCCGTACATCAGCGCGAACTGCAGCGCGTTGGTCCGCACGACGGCGCGGAACCCGCTGCCGAGCACGACGGCCATCGAGATCGCCGCCGCCAGCAGCACGCCGGCCGTCAGCGACAGGCCGAAGCTGCGGCGGACGAGCACGCCGAGCATCAGCAGGTACGGCGCCGGCAGCATGTTGAGCAGCACGATCACGGCGCCGGCGGTCGCCACCGCCGGGCCGTGATCCCGCAGCAGCCGCTCGGGCACCGTGACCAGGTCGGACGTCCGGGCGCGCGCCGCCAGCAGCAGCGCGAACGCCAGCCCGGCCAGGTAGTACGGTCCGCCCATGGCGATCCAGTTCGAGATCCCGAAGCGGTACGAGTACTCCCCGACGCCCAGCACGCCGCCGTACCAGGTGCTCACCAGAGTCGCGACGAATCCCGGCAGGGTCAGCGTGCGGCCGGCCAGCAGGAAGTCGGTCGCCGCCTCGCCCCGCCCGCCGCGCCTCGCCCTGACCCACCCGAGCAGTCCGAGGGCCGCGAGGTACGCCAGCACCAGTGCCGCATCGACGCCGCCGAGCGCCGGGACCGGCCCCGCGCCCCCCACCGATCAGGGCCTCAGCTCGAGCATCAGGAATGCGTGCCGGCCGGCGGCCGGGATGAACGTCGGTTCCACACCCCAGAAGTAGCCGTACGACTCGTACTCGTGGTCCAGCAGGTTGTTGACCCGCAGGCGCAGCGACGTCCCGCGCGCCGGCAGTCGGTAGGCGACGTCGAGATGGACCACGGTGTACGGATCGACGGACCGGTCACGGCTCTCGCTGTTGTCGACGTAGATCCGGCCGGTGTGCGTCGCGCCGAGCTCCACGCTCCCCCACCGCGGGCGCCAGACGACGGCCAGGCGGCCGAGCCGATCGGGAAAGCCCGCGACGCGGTTGCCCGACCGGTCGACCGGCACGAGCGTTCCGGTGTCGTCGAACACGTTCTCGACGAAGCGGTCGTGGACGTCGCGCGAGACGGTCAGGTGCCCCCGGAGTTCCCACGCCGACGCCAGCCGGGCCCCCAGCTCGAGTTCGACCCCGCGGTGCGTCGACCGGTCCGAGTTTCCGGTGACGGGCAGGCCGACATCGTTGAGCGCGCCGAGGAACACCAGCTCGTCCCGGAACCGCATCTCGTACAGCGTCATCGCCGCCACCAGACCGGACGATTCCCAGCGCAGCCCGAGTTCGTAGTCGCGCAGCTTCTCCTCGCGGGGGATCGGATCGGTCAGCCGGCCCGTCGCCGGGTCGATGCCGCGGAAGGCCGGGGACTCGTACCACTCCTGGATGTTGTAGAGGTCGTACGTGGTCGGTTCCCGGCGCGATTCGGCCACCGAGAAGAACCCCGAGAGGTGACGCCCCAGCCTGCGGTGCACGCCGAACCGCGGCGCCCACCACGCGTACTCGACGTCGTACGCGTAGCGCGCGTATCCGGCCGAGGCGACGAGCGGATCGTCGAGCCGGTCCTCGAGGCTCCAGCGGTGGCTGACCCGCTGCAGTCCGAAGACGAGGTTCGTCCGCTCGTCGGGCTTCCACTCCTCCTGCACGTAGAACGTCGTCGTCGTCTTCGGGATCCGGTAGTCGTAGTAGCGGAACCGCGAGGGAGTTCCTGCCGGAGCGACCTCCGCCGAGACGTCGCCCCACTGGTGTCCGCGGTGGATTCTCAGCTCCGCACCTGCCGTCAGGGTTCCACGTCCATGACGCCAGGTGACCTTCGGCAGCCAGCCGTAGTCCCATTCGCTGATCCAGCGCTCGCGGACGACGCCTTCGAACGACTCGCCGGAGACCGCCGGATCGGTGATCTTGAACTCGAATCCAAGCGCCTGGTCCTGGTTCTGGTCGAACTTCCCGCGTCCGAAGAACGCGAACCAGGTGTTCTCGATCGTCAGGTCGTCCCGCGCCTGCCATTCGTTGATCACCTGGAAGTGCGGCTGATAGAAGGTGTCGAGATCACGCAGCGGGTTGGCCCGCCGGTCCTGCGCCAGCTCGGCCCGCGTCAGGCCCAGGTACGCGAGCTGGGTCTTTTCCTTCCCGCCGAACAGGTTGATCCGCCACACGCTGCGCGGTCCCAGCTTCTGCGCGGTGACGAACAGCATCGCCATCCGCGTCCCGGACCGCTCCCGGTAGCCGTCGGACGCCAGGCGTGACGCCGCCAGGCCGAGGACCCAGCCGCCGCCGAGCAGGTCGGACTTCCAGGAGACGTGAACCTTGCTCGTGTCGAACGTTCCCCAGCCCAGACTGGCGCTGTACCCCTCTCCCGGCTTCAGCCGCGCGGTCTCGACGTTGACGCTGCCGCCGATCGCGCCGGCGCCGTAGAGCGACTTGCCGACCCCGCGCTGGACCTGGATGTCCTCGGTCATTTCGGCGAAGCCCGGCAGGTCGACCCAGTACACCTGATGCGATTCCGCCCCGTTGAGCGGCACGCCGTTGATCGTCACCGCGACGCGGCGCTGGTCGAAACCCCGCAGCGACATGTACGAGTAGCCGAGATCGATTCCGGCATCGGCGTAGTGCTGGACCGACGGCGACAGGCGGAGCAGCGCGGGCATGTCCTGGGCCCAGAACTCCCGCTCGATCGCCTGGCGCGGAATGTTGGTGTGCGTCGCCGGCTCGTCTTCTCCCGCCCGCGTGGCGGTGACGACGACGCTTTCCTCGAGGACCGCGTCCTCGTCCTTGAGCGTCGCCTCCTCCTTCGGCTCCTTCGCACCGTCCGAAGCCGGCACCGGAAAGCCGGCGAGGGCGAGCGACAGCAGGACGACCGTGAACGGATGGACAGTACGAACTCGCATGATCTTGTCTCCCGGGACGGCCGGCGCCGCGACGCCGGTGCGTCACACGGGAAACGGGGTCAGGATTCGGCCGGAACGAGCGAATCGAGACTTCCGTTTCCCTACGCTGGTATGAACCAGGTCAGGTTCAGAGGGTCTGCTCTCAGCCTCCCCGTCTCGGCAGGGAGGCACCCCTAACGGAACCGCAGCGGTTTTACACTCGGTGCCGCGTCCTGTCCAGCCCCCCGGCGCCGGCGGGCTGGCCCGCCCGCGGGGAGGCGGAAACGGGGAGGACACCGATGACGGAGACGGGCCACGGGCTTCTCGCATCCTGGCGTCGCTCGCTGTGGCGCGAGCGGGATCTGCTGGTCGTCTCCGGGGAGACTGCGCCGATCCTCCGTGGACGTGCCGAGTACCACAGGGAACACGACATCGAATCCCGCGAGACCCCGGAAAGCGAGCGCCTCGTCGCCCGCCTGACCGGCGCCGCGTGCGCCGCGGCGGTGCTGCTTCCCGTACGCGAGTCGTGGGGCTGGACGGTCACCGTTCCGGGATCGGCCGTCGGACTGTTCTGCGCGGTCGAGCCGGACGGACGGGTCACGATCCGGGTGCGCGAGGCGAGTCCGCTGCGGGCGGCCGCCGTCGTCCAGCGCCAGCGCGCCGGAGGGCCGCTGATCCAGAGCCACATCGCGTCGAAGACCACCGATCCCGCCCGCATCGTCGAACACTACTTCGCGCAGGCCGAGCAGGCCGAGGCGCGCGTGGCCCTCGACCCGCAGGGGCGCGTCGTGCTGCTCCGGCCCCTGCCGGAGGCCCGGGGACGGGACCTGCTCCGGCTCGACGACGACGGGCTGTTCCGCGCGGTCGCCGCCGCCGAACGGGCCGGGCGGATCGACCCCCTCGAAGACGTGCTGCTCTACTACGGCTGCCGCTGTGACGACGAGACCGTACTCGAGATGATCGCGTCTCTCCCACCGGCCCAGCGTCGCGAGGTCTGGGGCGACCAGCGGGAGCTGGCGATCGAGTGTCCGCGCTGCGGAAGACGCTACCGGGTTCGGCGTCAGGGACTGGAGGCGGACGACGGTCCGACGCAGGACTAGTCCTCGGGCTCCTCGAGTTCGCGCAGGGCGCGCTCGATCGCCTCGACCTCGTTGCGCTCGAGCAGGTGCCGGACCGTGGCGAGTTCCTCGTCGATCAGCGCTCCCAGCAGGAGGTTCGCCGGGTTCTCCCAGCCGCCTTCGGCGAGACGTCGTTCGAGTTCGGACGCGTCGAACCGCCCGCTCGCGTCCGGTTCGAGACCATCGAACAGCTTCGACGCCGTGCCCAGGCTGCGCCGGCAGGCCCGCACGAAGTTCGCCGTACCGGCGCCGACGCGCAGGCGCAGCTCGCGGAACAGCACCGCGTGCCGCTGGTTGAACCGCGCGACCTCCTCGGCAAGCGGACGCGCCGGCCCGGCCGCCGCCTCCGCCGCGGATCGCGGCAGTTCGAGCGTCGAGCCGGGGTCGTTCCCGTCGATCGCGGGGGGCGGGACCTCGTCCCCGCCGCCGTCCGCGCCGACCGGCTGGACGTCCCCGGCCTCGTCGTCCGCCCCGACCGGTTCGACATCCGCGGCCCCACCGTCCTCCGGAGCCTCGTCCGGATCTCCGGCGGACGGCCCGGTCTCGTCCGGCCGGTCGAGGACCCAGGTCGGCTCCTCGTCGTCGTCGGCCGTCTCCGACTTCTCCGTCTCCGTCACGGCCGGCGCATCCGCGGCGCCGGCCCCGGGATCACACGCGCTGTCGGGCAGCCCGTCCTCCTGGATCGAGACGCCCTCCTCGGCATCGAGCACCGCGGGCGGCTCCCAGGCCGGCCGGTCCGCCGGTCGCTCCGTGGTCTCGCCCGTCCCGGCGTCGACCGCGTCGGCCGCCGGAAGCACCACGGGGGGGCGCCGGGCCTCGTCGGCCCGGGAGAACAGCTCAGGCGCCAGCTCGGCAGCCCGGGCGGGAGCCTCGTCCGGCGCCTGGTCGTCCCGTCCCGGGGCGCGCTCCGGCACCGCCGCGCCCGGCGTGGTGCCCGGTTCGCGAGCCTCGAAGACCTCCGTACCCGGAACGTCGGCCGCCTCGGTGGCCGCCACCCGCTCGACGACCCGCGCCCGGAGCAGGCCGTAGAGCCGCCGGCAGATCTCGAAGTCCGGCTCGGCACGCGCCTCGAGGATCTCACGCAGCGAGCGCTCGCGACCGAGCAGGGCGACGATTCCCCAGGCCTCGGGCCGCAGGCTCATCCGGTCGAGCCGATCGAGGTAGTCCGGACGAAGCCGGTAGACGGCGTCGAGCCCGCCGAGCGCCTCCCAGACGGGACGGAAGCGATCGACCGACTCGCAGGCGGTCATCACGACGTCTTCCGCCGACATCGACAGGGTGATCTCCTCGTCGGACGGCAGCGCCTCCTCCATCAGGTACTCGCCCCCGCTCCAGAGCACGAGCCGCCGCGCGACGTCGAGCACCTGCTCGCGCACGAAGCGTTCGACGTCCTCGTCGTCCAGCGCGCCGTACTCGACCAGCAGCCGGCCGAGACGCTTGCCCGAGATCAGCCGCCGCACGGCGAGTTCGTGGTCCTTTTCGGAGATCACCCCGCGACGCAGCAGGTGACCGGAGAGTCCCTGCTCCGGATCGCTGGTCGTCGCGAACTCGACACGCCCGTCCTCGAAGAACAGGGCCCCTTCCTCGCGATCGCGGAACAGCCGCAGCACGCCGCCGAAGCCGCGCTCGCCGAGTTCGACGACGAGGTCCGCGATGCCGTCCTCGCCGATCACCCCCTCTCCCGGTTCGGACAGGCACTCCCGGATCGGTCCGAGCGACCAGCGCTCGACGAAGCCGAGAATCGACAGTGCCCAGACGGTGCGGAACACCGCAAAACTGGGGGCGTAGATCTCGCGGCACAGGGCATCCATCCTCTGCGGCGTGCCGAGGCGCTCGAGCACCGAGCGCTCGACCAGTCCGAACGCCGGGTGCTCGACCTCGACCCCGGGACGCACCCGGTAGATCGCCCGTGGCCCCCCGACCGCGCGGCGGATCTCCTCCCAGGCCTCGATTCGCCGGACCCCCTCGAGAATCGCCTCGGTGACGGCCAGGTCGAGCGTGATCGGCTCTTCCTCGGGAAGCCGGACCGGGCTGACACGCCAGCTCCCCTCGCGCCACCCGAACAGCGACAGTGCGATCTCCCGCACCTGCTCGGCGACGGCCCGGACCACGGCCGGCGGCTCGAGCGCGCCCCGTTCGATCAGGATCTGGCCCAGACGGCGGCCGGTGGCGACCCGGCTGCCGGCCTCGACGAGATCGGACAGCCGCACGTCGCCGCGGCGGAGCAGGAACGGCCCGAGCCGGTCTTCGGGATCGGTCGAGGCCGCGAACACGATCAGACCGTCCCGGAGATAGACGACCTTGCGCGTCCCCCCGTGTTCGAGCACCAGCGAACCCGTGAAGCGGCGCGCGCCGAGTCGCCAGAGCAGTTCGGCGATGGTCGTTCCCTCGAGCGTCCCCTCGAGCGGGCCCTCGATCACGGGCGGGGCGGTCCCCACGCCCGAAGCGGCAGTCTCGTCGAGCACCTTCGTCACGCCTCGAATCTAGGTCGCCCCGGGCCGTGGCGACCAGCAACGGGCTCCGATTATGCCAAAGTAGCGTTCCCTTCCGGGGAGGCCGTCCGTGACCCGACCGATACCCGACCCGCAGCACCCCCGCAGGATCCTGATCGTCAGGCTCGGCGCGGTCGGCGACATCGTGCGGACACTGCCCGCCGTGCACCGGATCCGCCTCGCCTGGCCCGATGCGCGGATCGCATGGGCCGTCGAGCGGGGTCCACACGGACTGATCGAAGGCCACCCCCTGATCGACGAGCTGTTCGTCCTCGAGCGCCGCGAGATCGTCGACGCGCTGTGTCGCGGAAGGCCCGCGGGTCTCGCGCGGATCAACACGTTCCGTCGAGACCTGCGCGACTTCGCGCCCGATGTCAGCTTCGACTTCCAGGCGTCGCTCAAGAGCGGTGTGGTGGCTGTCCTCTCCGGCGCCTCGGTCCGCTGGGGGTTCGCCGGCGACACCGCCCGCGAGTTCTCGCACCTGCTCGCCAACCGCCGCGTCCCGCTCGGGGCGGAGCGCCTCCATCGCGTCGAGCGGGCCCTGCGGCTCGCTGCCGCGGCCGGGGCTGGCCGCGGCCCGGTCGTCGCCGATCTGGCGCTGCGACCGGACGAGCTGGCCGCCGGTCGTGACCGGGTGCGGCGTCTGGCAGGCGCCCGACCGGCGGTCGCCATCGCGCCGCTGACCAGTCACCGGCAGGCCTGGAAACGCTATCCGGCCGAGCGCTGGACCGCGGTCTGCCGCGGACTGGCGGAGGCGGGGTTGGCTCTGCTGGCCGTCGGCGGGCCCGGCGAGGAGCGCGAACTCTCCGCACTGGGCGACGCCGCGGGAGGCGTGCTGCAACCGCTCGGCGCCGCCGGGCTGCGCGAGCTTGCGGGGGCGCTCGCCGCCTGCGATCTTCTGGTCTCGGGCGATACCGGCCCGATGCACATCGCGTGGGCGGCAGGAACGCCCGTCGTGGCGATCTACGGCCCGACCGACCCGGTTCTCAACGCCCCCTGGGGCGAGGGGCATGTCGTGCTAGCGCCGGAGCGCCGGACCGGGCGAAAGGCCGCCGACCGGTTTCCGGGCATCACGCCGGAACGGATCGTCGACGCGGTGCTTGCGCGGCTGCGGGGAACGCCCCCGGCGGCACCGAACGAAAGGAGCTTCCCGTGAACGCGAGTCGTCTGCTGCTGCTTGCCGGGCTTTCCGGGCTGTCGGTTCCCCTCCTGGCTGGCCCGCCCGCCGGGGAGACCTGGCAGAAGCGCCTCGACGAGGTGCGTGACCTGGTCGGTGCCGGGCGCTGCGACGAGGCGCTCACGAAACTCGAGGTACTGCGGCGGGAACGCCGCCGGGACCCGGACCTCCTGACGCTCGAGGCCAACTGCCTCGTCAACAGGGCGCGCCACCTCGAGCGCCGGTTCCAGCCCGAATTGAACGACCGTCTGCTGATCGGCCTCGGCACGCGGCGCCTGCCTCCCGAGTTCACGCAGCGGATGGTCCGGATCGAACTCCGCTTCGACCGCGGCCCGGTCCGGCGGGCCCTGGCGCTGTTCCGCAAGGCCCGCCGCCTCGCCCCGGAACGGCGGGACTTCGTCGTCGGTTCGATCGCCGTGATGAGCCAGGTCGGCCGGACCGACGAGGCGATCGAACTGCTCGAGCGGCGCGCGGACATCCTCACGCCCGCCGACCGGCAGGATCTGCGGGCGATCGTCTCGGACCTGCTGGCGCTCCAGCAGTCCGGATCGGCCGGGAGACTCGCGCAGACGATGGGGCGGCTGTTTCCCGGCGATCCCGCGGCCGCGGCGGCGCGGATCCAGGTCGCCCTCGCACGGGAACGGGAAGACCTCGACGAGGCGCTCGAAGCGCGACGCAGCGTCGCCGAGCTGCCGGCCGACGCCCGGTCGCTCGATCGCCGGCTCGCGCGCCGCCTGCTGATCGCGCGCCGCTGGGCCGATGCCGTGCCCCTGCTGGTGGGGCTGGCACGCCAGGACCCGGTGGCAGGCTCCTGGCTGGGCATCGCCCGGGAGAGGCTCGCCCGCGGCTCGAGCGCCAGCGTGTGGGCGACCGTCCGCCGCCAGATGGAGGCCGGCGTGCCCGTCCCGCGGTCCCTGCCCCGCCTCGTCGATCACTACGAACGCACGATCGGCGACCCGCAGGCGGCGACGGTCGCCATGCGGGCCCGGGCCACGACGTTCTTTCTCGAGCGGAAGCTCCCGATCGCGGCTCTCGCCGAGGCCGACGCGGCGGTGACCGAGGCACCCGAGGATCCGCTCGGCTGGGAGGCGCTCGCACGGGTGCTGCGCCGCGAGGCCCGGTTCGAGCAGGCCCTCGCTGCACTCGGTCACGTCTCCGACTCCGCGGAGCGTGACCTTCGCGCGCGCGTCGAGCGGATGCGCGGCGAGCTGCTCTTCGCCCTCGGCCGGAATCGGGAGGCGGCCTCCGCGCTCGACCGGGCGGAGGCGGCCGGGGCACCGGCCCCCTTTCCCCGCGCCCTGGTCGCCCTGGCACTCGGGGAGCGTGACCGGGCGATCGCGCTGCTCGAGCGGGTCGCCGCCGCGGACGACCCCGACGCGGAGCGCGCCCGGAAGCGGCTCGAGAGCCTCGCCGCCCGCGGTCAGCCGACCGGGACCTGATCGCGATCCAGCCCGTAGGACTTGATCTTGCGGTACAGCGTACGCACCGAGATCCCGAGAATCTCCGCCGCGCGGTTGCGGTGCCAGCGAGTCTGCCGCAGGACCTCGAGAATCCGCTCGCGCTCGAGATCCTGCAGCGAGGCGCCGGTATGCGGAAGGCCGGCGACGTACTCCTGGGGCGGCGGGGCGAACGAGCGCCCGGTCACGGGCGCCGACGGCGCCGCCTCCCCCTCCGCGATCTCGCGGGGCAGATCCTCGATCCTCAGCAGTCCGTCCCGGGCCAGCAGCGAGGCGCGCTCGATCACGTTGCGCAG
>JAJRXN010000167.1 GCA_024276295.1 Acidobacteriota bacterium | reverse complement strand
GACCCCTTCGGTCGGCTGGCCCCGTGCCGCGAGATAGCGGCGCAGGGCCCCGGCGGCGGCGGTGATCAGCACGTCGTTGATCGTCCCGCCGAGCACGCGGCCGATCTCCTTGACCTGGGGCAGCGGGTAGTCGCGCGACCAGGCGCAGGCCTTCTCGACGCCCAGCTCGCCCCGGAACAGGGTGTCCGAGTCCGGCCTCAGCGTCAGCAGCTTGGCCAGCGCGCCGGCCCCCGAGACGGCAAGGGCGGCGAGATCGAGCGTGCGCCGCGGTTCGGCGAAGAGCTGCAGTCCTTCCTCGAGCACGCTCCCCGCGACGTTCCACGTCGTTCCCAGGGCGCGTCGCAGTCCGTCGAGCATCGCCTCGAGGGGCGAGACCGGTCCGGGGGCCGCCCGTTCCCCGGGCGCTCCGTGCTCTTCCGGCCCGCGGGAGGGCGTCACGGCGTCGTGGTCCATCAGCGACATCATCACGTAGATCAGCGCGATGCCGTCCGCGATGCAGTGGTGCAGCCGGCAGACGACGGACGTTCCGTCGCCGCCGTCGGTTCCCTCGATGTAGTGCATCTGCCACAGCGGTCGATCCGGATCGAGCGGCGTGGACATCAGCTCGCCGACGCGGCGTCGCAGGGCCTCTTCGCCGCCGGGTGCGGGCAGGCGTTCGCGCACCAGGTGCCGCTCGAGATCGAAGTCGGGGTCTTCCTGCCAGTACGGTCCGGACAGCGGGACGCCCGGATCGATCACCCGCTGCCGGAAGCGCCTGAACCGCAGGAGGCGCCGTTCGAGCAAGTCCCGCAGCCGGTCGAAATCGACCGGCGCCTCGAAGAACATCACGCCGGTGACGATCATCCGGTTGGTCGGCTGGTCCATCCGCAGCCAGGCCGTGTCGACCCGCGACATCGGCTCGCGGCGGGGTCGTGACGACACCGCGGACCCTTTCCGCTCAGGCGCCGCCGCCCGGGATGGGGCGGTCGAGCGTCTCGTTGAACGCCTGCTCTCCGGGCGCGCCGAGTCGGGCCGGCGGTTCATCGACGATGTTCCGTTCGCGGGGGGCATCGGACATGGTCGTCTCTCCGCAGCGCTCACGTCAGCAGGTGATCGTAGCCGTCACGGACCAGCATCTCGCGGTAGAGCGGCTCGATCGGCCGCATCACCGGCGAGAGCTTGAGGATCGTCGCCATCGGACCCGAGAGCCTGATCCTGCCGAAGGTCACGGCCGTCAGCACGTTCTCCTTGCCCTGGAAGTATCGGTTGGCGACGTCGCTGGTCATCGCCAGCGAGATCAGTGGCTCCCAGTGGCAGTTCTCGCGGCCCCAGGCCCAGCGGAGGTTCCGGTCCGGCTCCTCGCTGTGCGTCACGTACAGCTCGAGGTCGAGATCGGTGAACGTGAACCGGTGCGGTGCCCGCGCCTCCTTGAGCCGGGGGCCGACCTCCGGGTGGCCGTCGATCAGGGTCCACAGCTTGTCGAAGACCTCGATGAACTCCTCGCGATTCCGGAAGACGCTCATGCTGACGTGCCTTTCCTGCCGCCGGACGCGGCCCTCCGCGTCGGCCCCGGTCGATCATAGTGGATCCGGAGGAGGCGTGGCCGCGCCGTTCAGCCGACCTCCTCGAGCTGGTCGAACAGCAGGTCCAGGTCCGGAACCAGCACGCGTCGCCGCGTGAACCGGGCGCAGCCGGCCTCTTCGAGCTGCCGGATCGCGCGCGAGAGCGATTCGGGGCGGACGCCGAGCATCGCCGCGATGTCCTGGCGGGACAGCGGCAGGTCGATCGCGATCGTGCCGTCGTCCGAGACGCTGCCGAAGCGATCCTTGAACACCAGCAGCAGGTGAGCCAGCCGGACGCGCAGCGGCATCGCGAACTCGCGCAGCCGGGTGTCCTCGGCGTCCTTGAGGTTCTCGGCCGTGCGGCGCAGGAAGGCCAGCCCGAGTCGGGGGTTGCGCTCGAGCAGGTCGCGCACGGCGGTGCGGTCGATGAAGCAGACGCGGGCCGCGCTGACGGCGACGGCCGTCCCGGTGTACCCGGTCTCGGCGAAGTAGGCCAGGTAGCCGAGCGTGTCCCCGGCGTGGAACAGCCGCGCGACGAGTTCCTGTCCGTCCTCGCCCCGCTTGCGCAGCGCGACGGTTCCTTCCTCGATGCAGTGGATTCCCAGGCACGGGTTGTCCTGGTAGAAGATCACCTGCCCCGGGCGGTACTCGTTGGAGATCTTGTGCCGGTTGAGGAACGTCAGGTCGCCTTCGCCGAGGTGACACCACTCGGCGCGGTCCCTCGTCTGACAGGCAAAGCAGTTGCCCGCCGGGAGTCGAGACTCGTCGATGCGATCCACGTCTGGCGCCTCCGCCGGGCGTGCGGCCCGGATCCGGCTGCCGCGATTCTCCTTCGAGACTTGACGTCGATCAAGTCGCGCCGTGATGCTCGTCAAGTCGCGCAACCCGGGATCCTCCTAGACTCGGCCCCTTCGGAGCGAGGAAGAAGAGGATGGCAGGCAACGCCTGTTCGCCAGGACGAAGACCTTCCGGCGGCCTCGGAGAGCGGCTGGCCGCCCTGCCGGACGCCCAGCGTGCGCGCCGGCCGGAAGGGCAGGTCCTGGTCTACGCGGGGCAGGTGCCGCTCAGCCTGTTCGTCGTCATCGAAGGCGCGGTGAGAATCGACGCTCCCGGGGTCGGGGGGCGTGGTGTCGTACGGCGGGCCCGGCCGGGCCGGCCGCTGGTGCTTCCTCCTCCCGACGCGATCGGAAAGCCTGCGGCGGCCGACGTCATGCTGGCGGAGGACTCGGAGCTGGTGTTCATTCCGCGAGGGGCGATCGGTGGAGCCGGAGGGGCGGCCGACCTTCTCGCCAGCGGCGGCGCGGAGACGTTGCCGATTCAAGCGGAGACGGCATGAGCGTTCAGATCGAGCGGTTCTCGTACGACGACCGCATCGTGCGCTGGTGCATGGGCGCGACGATGCTGTGGGGCATGGTCGGCATGCTGGTCGGCGTGTTCATCGCGCTGCAGCTCGTCCTGCCGGAGCTGAACCTCGGGATCGAGTTCTTCAGCTTCGGCCGGCTGCGTCCGCTGCATACCAACGCGGTGATCTTCGCCTTCACGGCCAACGGAATCTTTGCCGGCGTCTACTACTCGACCCAGCGACTGCTCAAGGCGCGGATGTTCAGCGATACGCTGAGCTGGCTCCACTTCTGGGGCTGGCAGGCGATCATCGTCGCCGCCGCGGTCTCGCTGCCGCTGGGCATCACGCAGTCGAAGGAGTACGCCGAGCTGGAGTGGCCGATCGACATCGCGATCACGCTGATCTGGGTCG
>JAJRXN010000166.1 GCA_024276295.1 Acidobacteriota bacterium | reverse complement strand
GCGCCAGGCCCAGGAGCGCAAGATGGGCGCCCGCGGCCTGCGGCTGATCCTCGAGGACATGATGCTCGAGTTCATGTACGACGTGCCGTCGACGCGCAAGATCAAGGAACTCAAGATCACGCGCGAGGACGTGCTGGCCCGCGTGCGCAGGAAGGACGGCGACGAGGGCCTGCGACTGATCGAGCGGGCGGTCTGATCGACGGACGGGGGCGCGGGCGACCGCGCCCCCGGTCGTTCCGGGCGCCGGGGGGAATCCGGTCCGGGGGTGGTCGATGGGGGACAAGCGCACCGAACGTCTGCCGATGGTCCCGCTGCGCGAGGCCGTCGTCTTCCCGCACACGCTGGTCCCGTTCGTGGTTGGACGCAGTTCGTCGCTGACCGCGGTCGAGCAGGCCCAGCGGACCGGCCAGCGCGTGTTTCTCGCCTGCCAGCGCGACGCCGGCGTCGACGACCCGTCCCCGGAGCAGATCCGCAGCGTCGGCACCGTGGCGCGCATCGTGCAGTCGCTCAAGGTCGCCTCGGGCAACGTGCGGATGCTGGTCGAGGGGGAGGCCCGCGCGCGGGCGCTCGAGATCGAGCGCGACGAAGGCGGGTTTCTCGCGGCGAGCGTGGTGCGGCTCGACGAGCGGGGACATGCCGGAGCGGAGGTCTCCGAGCTGGCACGGCGGGCGGCACGGCTGTTCGAGCGTTACGTCGAGGCCCACCCCTCGCTGCCGCCGGAGACGATGCTCTCGACGCTCAAGGTCGACGAGCCGGGCCGGCTGGCCGACACGATCGCCGCCAGCCTCGCCGTCGCCGCCGAGATCAAGCAGGACCTGCTCGAGCGGACGATGGTCCTCGAGCGCCTCGAGCGGCTGGTCCAGGTGCTCGAACAGGAGAACGACCGGCTGGCGCTCGACCGGCGGCTCGACCAGACGGTCAAGGAGCGCGTCGAGAAGGCCCAGCGCGACTTCTATCTGTCCGAGAAGCTCAAGGCGATCCAGTCCGAGCTTGGTGGAACCGCGGAGGAGGAGATCGCTCGGCTGCGCGAACGGATCGAGGGGCGGGGGATGCCCGCGGAGATCCTCGCCAAGACGCTGGCCGAACTGCGCCGACTCGAGGCGATGCCGCCCAGTTCGGCGGAGGCGACGGTCAGCAGGACGTGGCTCGACTGGATGGTCGGCCTGCCGTGGCGCGAGCGCAGCCGCGAGCGGCGCGACATCGCCCGCGCGCGGCAGGTGCTCGACGAGGACCACCACGGGCTCGAGCGGGTCAAGGAGCGGATCCTCGAGTACCTCGCGGTGCGCCGCCTGGCGCCGAGGGGCCGCCAGCGCGCGATCCTGTGCTTCGTCGGCCCGCCCGGGGTCGGCAAGACCTCGCTGGCGCGATCGATCGCGCGCGCGACCGGGCGGAAGTTCGTGCGCGTCTCGCTCGGCGGCGTGCGCGACGAGGCGGAGATCCGCGGTCATCGCAAGACCTACGTCGGCGCGTTTCCGGGCCGGATCGTGCAGATGATGCGCAAGGCCGGCACGGTCAACCCGGTGATGCTGCTCGACGAGCTGGACAAGATGTCGACCGACTTCCGCGGTGATCCGTCGGCGGCGCTGCTCGAAGTGCTCGACCCCGAGCAGAACCACACCTTCGTCGATCACTATCTCGACGTCGAGTACGACCTCTCGCGCGTGTTCTTCATCGCGACGGCCAACGTGCTGCACACCGTCCCGCCGCCGCTGCTCGACCGGCTCGAGATCCTGCGACTGCCGGGCTACACGCTGGCCGAAAAGATCGCCATCGCGCACCGGTTCCTGATCCCGCGCCAGATCGAGGAGCACGGCCTGGCGCGCCACGACGTGACCTTCGAGGACGGCGTGCTGCGCACGATCGTCGAGCGCTACACCCGCGAGGCGGGCGTGCGCAACCTCGAGCGCGAGCTGGCGCGCGTGATGCGCAAGCTGGCGCGGCGCGTGGTCGAGGAGAAGGTCCGCGGGCCGTTCGCGATCGACGAGCGGCAGCTCGCCGAGCTGCTCGGACCGCCGCGCCATCGCCGCACGCAGGCGCGCAGCCACGACGAGATCGGCGTTGCGACCGGACTGGCGTGGACCGCCTGGGGCGGCGAGCTGCTCGCGCCGGAAGTGGCGGTCGTGCCGGGCAAGGGGCGGCTCGAGGTCACGGGGCAGATCGGCAGCGTGATGAACGAGTCGGCCCGCGCGGCGCTGACGTACGTGCGGTCACGCGCCGC
This sequence comes from Acidobacteriota bacterium, assembly GCA_024276295.1. GTDB lineage: Bacteria > Acidobacteriota > Polarisedimenticolia > J045 > J045 > J065. Next base: position 388 of record JAJRXN010000166.1, on the reverse strand, counting down.
CGAGCTGGGGATCGAGCCGTCGTTCCTCGAAAAGCGCGACGTGCACATCCACGTGCCGGAAGGGGCGATCCCGAAGGACGGGCCGTCGGCGGGGGTGGCGCTGGCGGTGGCCCTCGTCTCGCGGCTCGCCGGCGTGCCGGCGCGCGCCGACGTGGCGATGACCGGCGAGGTCACGCTGCGGGGCCGCGTGCTGCCGGTCGGCGGCGTGAAGGAGAAGCTGCTCGCCGCGCACCGGGCCGGGATGCGCGCCGTGATCCTGCCGCGGGACAACGACAAGGACCTCGCCGAGCTTCCCGAGGACGTCGTCGCCGCACTCGAGTTCGTGCTGGTCGAGCACCTCGACGAGGTGCTCCCGCGCGCGCTCGAGCGGATGCCCGCCGCGCTGCCG
>JAJRXN010000165.1 GCA_024276295.1 Acidobacteriota bacterium | reverse complement strand
GCGTCGTCCGCCGCGGCGCCGGCTTCGTAGCAGGGGAGAGGACAGGACGATGCGGGACGTCATGCGCGCAGGGATCTTCCTGCTTCTGGCGGGAATGGCCGTCGCCTGCGGTGGTGCGGGGGCGAAGAACCTCCCGAACGACGACACCGCGCGGCGCGAGATCCTGCTGCAGGTCGCGTGGGGACCGGAACAGCCCGATGTGCTCGAGCGGTACATCGCCGTGCGGGAGCAGATCGCCCCGCGCTTCCGGAAGTTCGAGACCGGCCTGACGCAGTACGCGCTGCGCGAGGCGGCCACCCGGCCGGTGCTCGGCAAGGCCCTGCTCGGCGCGACGTTGCTGCGCAAGGACCTGGAGACGGCGCTCAAGGAGAACGAACTGACGTTCTCCGACTACGAGCGGCTGACGATCCTGGTCTACGGTCGCTGGCTGCGTGCCGTGCGCGGCGAGACGCCCCCCGAGCAGCGCATCGCCCGCGTGCTCCAGGAACTCGAGGTCAGCATCGCCCGGCATCTCGAGAACAACCCGCCGGAAAAGCGGCAGGAGCGCGAACGGCTCGCCGACCGGCTGGCTTCCGTGCGGCACCAGCTCCGGTTCATCGCGCCGTTCGCCCTGATGAAGCCCGACGAGACGCTGGCGGCGATCGACCCGGCGACGAAACAGTGGCTCGAGGAGCACCGCGAGCGGATCGAGGAACTCGAGTTCGGCGTCTTCGACACGATGCCGCCCCCGCGCAAGCGGCCGGTGCCGGCGCCTCCCGAGAACGCCTGAGCGCGGCAGCGGCCCACCGGAAATCCGACGCAAGGAACCACGACTCGACGTCCCGTGGCCGTCCATGGGACGGGCCGGCCGCGCCCGCCTGTGCGGAGCGGCGGGCCATGGATCAGGCTAGACTTCCCCCTGAAGAAAGAGGTTCGTCGCCATGAAGCACGTCAGGGAACGCCTGGAGCAGGAACTCAAGCAGCTCGAGCGCGAGCTGCGCTACGAGCTGCCGCAGGAGATCAAGCGGGCCACCGCGCTGGGCGATCTGCGCGAGAACGCGGAATACCACGCCGCGCTCGAGCGCCAGTCCTACGTCCGGGCCCGCGTCGGCCAGCTCCGGCAGCGGATCTCGCAGCTCTCGAGCCTCGACATGTCGCAGATTCCCCGGGATCGTGCCGGGCTCGGCTCGCAGGTGGTCCTCGAGGATCTCGACACCGGAGAGGAGGTCACCTACGAACTCGTGCTGGCCGAGGACGGCGATCCGCCGGCGGGCAGGCTGTCGATCTCCTCTCCGATCGGTCGCGCCGTCGCCGGACGCAAGATCGGAGACGAGATCACCGTCCAGACGCCGGGCGGCGAGCGCTCGTTCGAGATCACCGGTCTGGCAACGATCCACGAGCGCGAGGACCTGGTCGGCTGAGGGGCGCTTCCGGCGGTGGTGCGCTGCGCCGCGGGCGAATAGCCGTATAGTTCGAACGAGCGGCGCCGTCAGCGTTTCCCGGCGCGCCGCACGCGGCCGGAGACCAGCCGATGGACACTGACGTTCGCAACAACCCGGCGTTGCTCAAGCTCGACCTGTACTGCCGGGGCGCACACCTCGACGACTCGCTGCGCGTGACCGACGAAGGCGGCCGCCCGATCCTGCGCACGCGCGCGGGGCTCGGCAGCGGTCTCGAGGTCGTGCTGCCGGGCGGGCTGTGGACCAACATCCCGGTCACCGAGGGCTTCGTCCGCGATTCGCCGTACGTCGTCCGACGCCGCGAGAACGGTTCGATCTGGATCGACCGCGGACGGGAGCCGGTCGCGCCGGTGCGGCTCGCACCGCGCCCCGCGTGGTACGACGCGAAGACCTCGACCGGCAAGCCGATGAGCGCCGTCGGCACGCTGCAGGGGACGTATCTCGGCGTCTATCCGGCCCGGGTCTGCGAGTACTGGATCGAGAAGCCGGAGCGCACGAACTGCCGCTTCTGTTCGGTGGGGCTCAATCTCGGCGCCGACGACGCGGACGAAAAGAGCGTGCGCGAGGTCGTCGAGGTCGCCGTCGCCGCGCGCGCAGAATCGGACATCACGTACGTCGACTTCAACACCGGCCACTACGAAGGCGAGACGTATCTCGACATCCTCGAGCCGTACATCAAGGCGGTCAAGGAGGCGACGGGGTGCCTGATCGGCATCCAGACGCCGCCACACTCCGATCTGTCGCGCTACGACAGGCTGCAGGAGATGGGCGTCAACCGGGTCTCGTTCTGCTTCGAGATCTTCGATCCCGAGCGGTTCCGCGAGGTCTGTCCCGGCAAGGCCGACCGCTACGGCCTGCAGCGCTACCTCGACGCCGTCGCCTACTGCGCGAAGCTCAGCCGGCGCGGCGGAGGGCTGCGCGGCGCGCCGTGGGTCAGCAACGGCGAGATCATCGCCGGACTCGAGCCGCCCGAATCGTCGGTGCGTGCGATCTGGTGGATCGCGTCGGTCGGTGCGATCCCGACGGTCTGCGTGTTCCGGCCGCTCAAGAACACCGACTACGAGGACGTGCCGGCGCCGAAGACCGAGGACATGATCCCGGTCTTCGCGGCCCAGTACGAGGCGACGATGCAGCACGGACTGCCGATCAACGTCGCGCCGAACATCAACGTCTCGCTGGTGCTGCTTCCGTGGGAGTCGCGCTGGCTGGTCTCGAAGCGGGTGCGCCGGCGCTACGCGCTGCGCGAACTGAAGATGGCCGCCATGCGGCGCGTGTTTTCCTACCGGCTGTACCGTGAGCTGCACCGCAAGGACGAGGAGCGGCGTCGCGGATCCCGTCCAGCGGTCGCCGCTTCGGTATGATGGTCCCGTGCTCGCGGCGGGAGGAGCAGCGATGAACACGCCCGTCTCCGAGTTGATGACGCGGGATGTCGCGGTCGTCACCACGGACACCGAGATCCACGAACTCGAGCGCCTGTTCCTCGAGAAGAAGATCCACGGCACGCCGGTCGTCGACGCCGAGGGGCGGCTCGTCGGCGTGATCAGCCAGACCGACCTGCTGGCATGGCACTTCAACAACGCCATCGACGGGGCCAGCTTCTACCAGGCGCCCGAGATGCCGGACCCCGAAGGGGTGAGGAACCTGCGGATCAGCGACATCCGCACGGCGACGGTCGGCGAGGTGATGACGCCGCTCGTGCACGCGATCCGCGAGACCGCCAGTGCGGCCGAGGCGGCGGAGCGGATGCTCCGGCACCGGATCCACCGGCTGATCGTGGTCGACGAGCAGCTTCACGTGTGCGGGATCGTCTCGGCGATGGACCTGCTGCGGCTGCTTCCGGGGGTCGTGGCGCGACGAGGTGGATGATGGACTGGAAGATCATCCTCGCTCCGACGGACTTTTCCGACCATTCGCGGCGCGGCGTGCTGCTGGCGCGCGACCTGGCCCGGGAGTGCGGCGCCCGGCTGGTCGTGCTGCACGTCGTCGTCGACGCGCTGCCGGCGCTGCTTCCTGACGTGGCCGGATTCCAGTACGACGAGATCTCCGAGGCGCTGCAGCGCCGCGCCGAGGACGCCCTGCCGGACTTCTTCCCGGAGCACGAGCGGGCCGGTCTCGACGTCGAGTTCCGGATCGAGTTCGGCATTCCGCACGACGAGATCATCCGCGTCGCCGACGATCTGCCCGCCGATCTGATCGTGATCGCGACGCACGGCCGGACCGGCGCGGCGCACCTGCTGATCGGATCGGTCACCGAGAAGGTCATCCGCCGCTGCCGCTGCCCGGCACTGGTCTCGAAGTAGGCCGGGACGTCGCGGGTCGCCCCCCCCGCGGTCGTGGCCTATTCTTGATCCCATCATGATGTGGATGCGCTCCCGTTCGTTCCTGCTGGTGGGCGGCCTGGCCCTGATCGTCACCGTCTCGCTCGTGCTGGCCGCCGGCTGGCCGGGTCGCGACGCATATCGCTACCTCGGCGTGTTCCAGGAGGTCTGGAACCTGACCCGCGAGAACTACGTCGAGCCGGTCTCCGAGGACACGCTGCTCGAAGGGGCGTACCGCGGGATGGTCGCCTCGCTCGACGCTGCCAGCGCCTTCGTCCCCCCCGGAGAGGAGGCCGGCATCCTCGAGCCGGCCGGCCCGGGTCGGACCGGGCTCGAAGTGCTCCCTTCGGGGAACGTGGCGATCGTCGTGCGGGTCGATCCCGGCTCGCCCGCCGCGGAGGCGGGACTCCGGCGCGGTGACCAGATCTGGCGGATCGACGACCGCCAGACGCGGCAGCAGAGCTGGCCGCAGCTCCGCCGGGCGCTGACCGGTCCCGTCGGAAGGGAACTCGACCTCGTCGTGCTCGACGGGCGCCGCTACCGGCTGCGCGAGGCGACCATCCGCCTCGCGGCGCCGGTCGACGCCGGGTTCCGCATCGACCGTCCGCGCGAGGGCGTGATCCACCTGCGGATCACCGAGCCGGACCGGGTCGAGTCCCGGGTCCTCGCCGATGCCCTGCGCGCGGAACTGGCGCGGGCCTCGGCCGACGGACTGCTGGTCGATCTGCGCGGAGCGGTCGGGCTCGACATCGCGCGCGCGGCGGCGATCGCTGCGGCCCTCGGGCCGGCGGGCGAGGGCTTCCGGCTCGTCGCGCGCTCCGGCCCGGAGACGCGGATCGCGATCCCCGAACTGCCGTCCGTCCAGCTTCCGGCGGGCCGGTTCGTGCTCGTCGACGGTACGACCGCGGGCACGGCCGAGGCGCTGGCGGCGCTGCTGCGCGAGCGCGACGAGGCCCGGCTCTGCGGCCGCTCGAGCTTCGGACTCGGATCACTGCCGGAGCTGATTCCGCTCTCGCGCGGCGGGTCGCTGCTGCTGACGACGCGGGAAATCGTCACCGCCGGCGGGACCCGCTGGGCCGGGGACGGGCTCGAGGTCGACCATCGGATCGATGCGCGGATGACGCGTGGCGCGGAGCCCGACCGCGACCGGCTGCTCGAGGCGGCCCTGGAGTGGATCGAGGCGGGCGCCCCGGCGGAGCCGGCGAAGGCGACCCCGGCCAAGGCGGCGTCGCTTCCCGGCGGCGCCCCGCTGCCCGACGAGGGCGGCGCCTGATCCGAAGACCTCCGGCGGACGCGGTCTTCCGGGTGCCCTATATTCCGGAGAAGGGGGTCCGGTCCTGTTCTCCGGGGGCGCTCCGCATGGGGCTCAGCGGCCGCTACGAGATTCTCGAGGAGCGAGGTCAGGGAACGTCCGGCGTGGTGTACCGGGCCCGTGAGCGGGCGACCGGGCGCCAGGTCGCGATCAAGGTGCTGCACCGACCCGAAGGGCGCACCGATCCCGATCTCGCCGAGGCCCTGCGGCGCGAGGGCGAGCTGCTGACGCGGTTGGATCATCCCGGGGTCGTCCGGGTGTTCGAAGTGTCGGTCGACGGCGACGGCGCGTGCCTGGTCACCGAGCTGGTCGACGGTCCGAGCCTGGCGGCGATCCTGCGCCGCCGCGGCCGGTTGACCGTCGCCGAGACGCTCTCGATCGTCGCCCAGGCCGGGCGGGCGCTGGCGGCGGCCCACGCGCGCGGGATCGTCCACCGCGACGTGAAGCCGGCCAATCTGCTGCTCGCCGAGGACGGCCGCGTGCTGCTCGCCGACTTCGGCCTCGCGGTCGAGTCCGACACGCGGTCCGCGGGACCCGGCGACGGACGCGGCACGCCGGCCTACGCAGCACCGGAGCGGCTGCGCGGCGAGGCCGGCGGGCCGGCCGCCGACGTGTTCTCGCTCGGCGTCGTGCTCTACGAGTGCCTGACCGGAAGACTCCCGTTCGACCGCCCGGAGGCCGGGGATCGCGAACGCTCCGCGCCGGAGCCGCCGTCGGCGCTGGTCGACGAGATCGGCGCCGAACTCTCCGACCTGTGCCTGGCGGCGCTGGCCGACGACCCGGCGCAGCGCCCGGCGGGGGCCCTCGAACTCGCCCGGCGTCTCGAGGCGCTGGCCGCCGCGACCGGCGGTCCGGACCCGCTGCGGCCTGGCACCGGAGTCGCGCCGGCGGGCCCGGATCTCGAGCCGGCGGCCCGGCGCACGCGGGCCCTGCGGCCGCCTCCGGTCTCCGGGAAGTCGCGACGGCTGGCACTCGCCGCGGCGGTGTCGGCGATGTTCCTGCTCGGGGCGACGATCCGCGCCCCCGCGCCGGCCGGTCCACCACAGGGAATCGCAGTCGCGCCGCGGCCCGACCCGGCCCCGGAGCGCCCGGTCGCGGCCCCGCCCGAAAGCCTGTCCCCGTCCGCGCCCGCCGAGGCGCCCGGGGAGGCGAAGCCCCGCGCACCGGCGCGACGGACCGGCCGTCCGCGCCGGGCGCCGAAGCCGGTTCGGCCGCGCACGGTGCCGGCGCCCTCCCCGTCGGTGACGATGCCCGCCCCGGCGCCGGCGGCGGCCGCGCCCGTCACCGCTCCGGAGCGGGTTCCGCAGGCCGCGCAGGTCGAGCCGGCCCCGACGCCCGCGCCGGCGGTAGCGGCGCCCGAGCCGGCGCGCGCCGTCGTCGAGGTGCGCCACCCGCTCGAGGCGGGCGAACTCGAGGTCCGGCTCGACGGGCGTCTGGTGGCCCGAATCCGTCTCGGAGATCCGCTGCTCGCCCCGTCCGGCCGCCCGGCGATCGCGTCGTTCGACGTGCCGGCGGGAAGGCGCCGGCTCGCGGTCACCGTCCGCGCCGACGACGGCGCGACGGCGAGCTGGTCGACCCGGTCGGACTGGGATGCCGGGAGCTTCCGCGTCGAACGTCTGACGGTCGAGCGGGCAGGCGACGGGCTGCGTCTCGTGCATCCGTAGATGGCGCGATGGCGCGTCCTGCGCGGCGCTGATTAAATGAGGATCACCATGCGTACGATTCGCCTTGCCCTGTCGTCGCTGCCGCTCCTCGCGCTGGGAGTCGTCGCCACGCCTGCGGGAGCGGCTGACGCCACCGGGCGAGTCGATCCCGTCGACGCTCCCGTCGCGCGCCGCGCCGCCGCCTACGAGATGTTCCTCGAGTCCCGGGCCGCGATGGCGATCGGCAACCTCGACGGTGCGCGCGACCGCCTCGAGCGGATCATCGAACTCGACCCCGCGGCGGCGACGCCCCGGGCGCAGCTCGCCCGCCTGTGCCTCGAGACGGGCGACCTGAAGTGTGCTGCCTCGGCCGCGCGGGCGGCCGTCGATCGGGATCCCACCGAGGTCAGCGCGCGGAAGGTGCTCGCGCAGCTCTCCCTGCGGGCCTGGCGGGCCGGGCGCGACGAGGCGCGCCTGACCGAGGCGCTCGGACACCTCGAGGCGGCGACCGACGCGCGTCCCGAGGACACCGGGAGCTGGATCTCGCGGATCCGCCTGCTGGCGAGCATCGGCCGGGTCGCCGAGGCCGAGAAGGTCGCCGCGCGCGCCGCCGCGACCCCGGGGATCGATCCGGCGATGCCGTACATCGCGCTCGTGCGGTTGCTGGTGGCCGGCGGCAAGCGTGACGAGGCGATCGGCGTGCTCTCACGCTCGGAGGTGCGCGGCCGCGCGGCCGTTCCGCTGCTCGAGATGCTGGCCGACCTGTACAACGCGCGCGGCGATCTTGCCGGCCAGGAGCGGGCGCTGACCCGGCTGTTCGAGCTGCGCTCGGCGGACTTCTCGCTGGCGCGGCAGCTCGGTCGCACGCGCCTCGAGCTGGGCGATCCGTTCGGCGCCCTGGCGCCGCTGCGGACGGCGGTCCACCTGCGCCCGACCGATCCCGACGCCTCGCTCGATCTGGCACGGGCGCTGGTCGGTCTCGGCCGCGGGGCCGGCGCCGAGGCGCTGATCGCCTCGCTGCCGCGGGCCTATCAGGTGCGCCCGCCGGTGATGCACCTCTGGGCCCGCGCCGCCGAGCAGGCGGGCCGGGACGACGCGGCGGCCGAGCGTCTCGGCGCGCTGATCGATTCGCTCGACGGAGAGCGCCGGAACGATCTCGAGCCGTCACTGAGATTCCGCCAGGCCGAGGCCTGGCTGCGCGCCGGCCGGCCGGACCGGGCGCTAGAGGCGCTCTCCGGTCTCGAATCCGATCCGGCGGTCGAGCGGCTGCGGATCCGGGCGATCGAGCTGCGGGACGGCCGGAGCGCCGCGGACGAGGCGCTCGCTCCCCGCCTGCGCGACGAGCCTCCCGCGGCCGGATACGCGGCGCTCGCGCTCGAGCGCGAACTCGCCCTGGCCGGAGCGAAGGCCACCCTGCGCCGGGCGGCGGCCTGGATCGGCGCGGCGGCCAGGCCGTCGCGCTACGCCACCGAGATGGCCGGATGGCTCGCGGCCTGGTGACATCCGGAGATCGCCGCCGACGTGGCGTCGACCGTGGTCGCGGCGGAGGGCGAGCCGGTCGAGGTGACGCGGCGGCGCGCGGCGATCTTCCATGCCGCCGGGCGGCTGGACGAGGCCGAGCGCGAGTACCGTCGCGCCCTCGCCGCCGACGAGGACGACGCGTCGGTCTACAACGATCTCGGCTACCTGCTCGCCGAGCGCGGGGAGGACCTTCCCGCCGCCATCGCGATGGTCAAGCGCGCGCTGGCCGAGCGGCCGGAAGAGCCGGCGTTTCTCGACAGTCTCGGCTTTGCTCTGTACCGCGCGGGGCGGGTCTCCGAGGCCCTTCCGCTGCTGCGCGAGGCGGTGCGCCGGGCCGGCAGCGGCGACGTGGCCGAGATCCGCGAGCACCTCGGAGACGTCTATCTCGCCCTCGGCGACCTCACCCGGGCGCGCGCCGAATGGCAGGCCGCCCTGGCGCTCGGGGGACGGGAGCGCGAGCGGGTGCTCGCCAAGCTGCGGGCGCACGCCGACGAGGAGTCGGAGCGCGCGGCGTCCGATTCGCGATGAGCCCGGCCCGGACCGCGACCGGCGCGTCGTCCGGGTCCGGCTCCGCGCTGCTCCTGCTGGTCCTGGTCGCCGCCTTCGCGCCGCTGCTCGGGCGCTGCGCCTCGACGGCGGACCGTGCCGTGCCGGGCCTCGCGGAGGGGCCCTGCGTCGAGGCGCGCTACGGCGGACGTCTCGAAGGGCCCGAGCGGACGGTCCGGTTCGTCGCCCGCGTGCGGACCTGCGGTGACGCGCTGCTGGTCGAGGCGCGGGCGCGGATGGGCGGGCCGTCGTTCATCGCCGCCGTGCGCGGTCCGCGGGCGCGTCTTCTTCTCGCGCGCCGGCGGCTCGTCGTCGACGGGCCGGACACGCCGGCGTTCTGGATGCGTCATGCCGGCGTGCCGCTGGCGGGGCGCTGGCTGCTCGAAGGAGCCCGTCCCGGCCGGCGGTTCGGCGACTGGACCGTGCGGGTCGCGGCCGCGGCCGGGGCCGGGGAGCCGCCGCGCGTGATCGAGGTCGAGGGGCCGGACGGACGCCGGCTGCGGCTCGAGCGGCGCGCGTTCCGGCACGCGACGTCGGCGGTGCGGTGGCCGGACGTCCCGGCGGGGTTCGAGCACCGGGAGGAGCGGTGAACTTGCCGGAGACGATCCAGGCCCGCGCGCCGGCGAAGATCAACCTCGTGCTCGAACTGCTCGGCGAGCGTCCCGACGGCTACACCGAGATCGCGACGGTGCTGCAAACCGTCGCGCTGGCCGACGAGCTGACGATCGCGTTGCGCGGGCGCGGTCGGGGCACGATCGACCTCGAGGTCACGCCGGAAGCCCCCTGCCGGGCCGAGGAGAACCTCGCCTGGCGGGCTGCGCGCCTGTTTCTCGACAGCGCCGGCCTGGCCTCGGCCGACGTTGCGATCCGTCTCCGCAAGCGGATTCCCCACGGCGCCGGCCTCGGCGGCGGCTCGTCCGATGCCGCGGCGGTGCTCGCGTGCCTCGACCGGCTCGCG
>JAJRXN010000164.1 GCA_024276295.1 Acidobacteriota bacterium | reverse complement strand
CCGATCGTGGCCCGCGTCGCGCTCGACTCCTCGGCGACCGGCTGGGAAGTCCACGCGCTCGCCACGGCATCCGGTGAGGCGTACCAGCGGGCGTGGGTCACGCTCTCCCACGGTCCGGCCGCCGCGCCGGTGCTCTCCGCGGTGCTGGTCGCCGCCGGACACGATGAGCGTGGACGATGGTCCGCGCGCGACCGCCTCGACGTCCCGCTGGCCCCCGGCGCCGCCCTCCCACCGACGCTGACCCCTGGAAACCCCCGCGGCCGCGAAGCGCCGATCCTGCCGACGGGTCCGGACGGTCGCCTGGTCAACCTCCAGACCGGCGGGCAGTGCCCGTCCGTCGGCGAACCGTCCGCGGTCCTGGTCACCGGCCCGGGCCCCGGCAGCTACACCGTGTTCGCCATCGATCGCCAGGGCCAGATGCTGCGCATCATCGATCCGCGCGACTGCACGGAGTTCGCCCCGCCGGTGACGGTCGGCGCCGGACCGGTGGCCCTCGCCACGCTCGGGACGATGCGCTGGCGGGCGGTGTTCGTCGCCGCCCGCGACGGCGACGTGATCACGCGCTTCGACCAGGACGGCACCGTCCACCCACCGATCGAACTCGCACCGCCCGGCCCGTCGTGCAGCAAGTGCCCGATCACCGTCGGCATCGTGCCGCTGGCCGCCTGTGACGTGGAACTGCTGCAGCTCTCGCTGCAGGACACCGTGCCGGACGGCGTTCCCGACGTCGTCGTCGCCTTCGACAAGGTCGGTTGCGGCGTTCCCGACACGACCGAGGTCGTCGTCGCGTGCCAGTGCATCGACGATCCGCTCTGCGCCTGCTGGTGCGACTGCAACCCGCCGATGCCCGGCTGCTTCTGTCCCGGCGTGGTCGCCAATGGGCTGAAGGCTCCGGCCTCGTTCGGCCCGGGCGACCAGTTGATCGGCCTGATCGACCCTCCGGCCGGGGAGAATCCGTGGAAGGAACTCGGGCGGACGGTCGGCTCGCCGTTCGTCCACGACGATGCCGGCACCTCGAACGGCGCATGGCTCTACGGCGCATGGATCGATCAGGACCCGCCCTGAACGCGCGGACCGCGATCGTCGTCCCGCTCCTCGCCGCGGCCTGCCTGCTGTCGGCCTGCCGCGAGCCGCCGCCGGACTTCGAGCGCCTCGCCGGAGAACTCGCGGCGTGCCCCCGGGGGGACGCCGCCTGGCGCACGGCCCTCGATGCCGCCCGTCGCGAGGACCGCACGGCCGAACTCGCCCGCCTCGCCGAACGGCTCGCGGTCGACTGCCGCGACCGGTGGGAGCCGCTGTGGACCGCCGGCGAGGCGACCAAGCGGCTCGGTGACCCGGCCCGGGCGCGCCCCCTGTTCGCCGAGGGCCTCGAGCGGGCGCGTCGGGTCGACGACCCGACAGGCATCTCGTGCTGCGAGGCGAAGCTGGGCTGGCTGTCGTACGGCGAAGGCGATCTCGCACGGGCCGAGGCGGCGATGCGACGGGCGATCGAGGCCGCACGCCGCGCCGGGCGGATCGATCTCGAGAGCTTCGCCCGCAACAACCTGGCCGGCGTGCTCGCCGACGGTGGACGCTGGGCCGAAGCGGAGCAGGAACTCCGGACGGCAAGGGCTGGGCTGGAGCGCGCGGGGCTCGACGGCGCGGCCCGCGGGGCGGCGTACAACGGCGCCATCCTGCTGCTGATGCTCGGCGACGCCCATGCCGCCCGCGAAGCTCTCGAACGGGCGAACCGGCAGGCCCTCGCGGCCGCCGACGGATGGACCGCCGATGCGACCTCGATCGCGCTCGGCAACGTGCACCGGGCGCTCGGCGAGACCGCCCGCGCCACGGCCTGGTACGAGCGCGTCGGCACCGAACGGCCCGGCATGCGGGCCCGCGCGCTGCTCGGGCGCGGGCGGGTCGCGCTG
>JAJRXN010000163.1 GCA_024276295.1 Acidobacteriota bacterium | reverse complement strand
CGGCGCGCGCCGTCCGCAAGCGGCTCGACGCGGCGTACTCCGAGGACCAGTGCACGATGAGCGCCCGGCGGCTCCGGGGCCTCTACGAGGAGGCCGGACTGGTCGAGGTCAGGATCGTCCCGCAGGGCCTCTTCTCGACCCCGTTCGCCGAGGTCCCGCTCCCGGCCCAGCCGCTGGCGACCCCGCTCAGCCGGCTCGCGTGCGCGGTCGACCGGATGCTCGAGCAGGCCCGTCCGGTCATGCGATACCTGAGCTGGAACCTCGTCGCCGTCGGACGCGCCCCCGCGGAGGCGCGATGAGGCGCCTGGCGGAAGCATTCGGCCGCTTCGGTCTGCTCGGTGTCGCCAGCTTCTCGATCAATCTCGGCCTGACGGCGGGCCTGCATGAACTCGGCGGCGTGCGCGAGGAGTCCGCCTACGCGTTCTCGCTGGCCGTGGTGCTCGCGACGAACTTCGTCGCCTGCCGGTACTGGGTCTTCCGCGGTTCGCACGGCGGGGTCGTCACCCAGGGGCTCGCGTTTCTCGCCTCCTCGTTCGCCTTCCGGGGATCCGAGTACCTCGCGTTCCTGCTGCTGCACACCGCGGCCGGCCTGCACTACCTCGTCACGATCGTCGTCGTGACCGGATTCTCGACGGTCGTCAAGTTCGTCCACTACCGCTTCATCGTCTTCCGCGATCCGGCCGCGGAGCCGCCCTCCGGCCGGTCGCCGCAGCGCGGCGCGGACGGCGATCCGAACCGCGTATAGTCGCCGCTCCCGTCCCGGCGGGCGGTCCGCCGGCGACGCCCCAGCCTCGGAGATACCGGATGAAACGCACTCCCTTTCCGCCCCTGTTCTGGATCGGCAACGTGATCGAAGTCCTCGAGCGGTTCGCCTACTACGGACTGTACATGGGCTTCGGGATCTACGTCACCAAGGCGGTCTCGGAAGGCGGCCTCGGCTGGGAGAAGGGGCAGCTCGGCGACATCCAGACGATGTTCCTGCTGCTCTCGTACTCGGTGCCGATGGTCTCGGGCATCCTCGCCGACCGCTACGGGTTCAAGCGGCTGCTGATGCTCTCGTACCTGCTCTACCTGCCGGGCTTCCTGCTGCTGCTCTGGGCGCGGAGCTTCCTCGGCGTGGTCGCCGTGATGGCGCTGATCGGCATCGCCGCCGGCGTGTTCAAGCCGCTGATCGCCGGGACCGTGCGGCTGACGACCGACAACACGAACCGCACGCTCGGCTTCGGCATCTTCTACCTGATGGTCAACGTCGGCGCGTTCTTCGGCCCGATGACGGCCGGGGCGCTCCGGACGCACCACTGGAACTACGCCTTCCTGGCCTCGGCGATCATGGTCGTCGTGATGATCGTCATCACCGCGCTGTTCTACCGCGATCCGATCGATCCGAAGGCCGCCACGGGCGAGCGCCCCGAGCTGCTCTCGCAGCTCAAGGAGATCTGGCCCTACCTCAAGGATCCGAAGATCCTGCTGTTCATCGTGATCTTCGGCGTCTTCATCGAGATTCCATTCTGGGCGTTCTTCAACGTCGTCGCCGTGTTCGTCGACAGCTACGTGCGGACGGACATCCTCTACGACATGTTCGCCCGCGTGCTCGGCCCGACGATCGTCGGGTGGTTCAGCACGGTCGACGAGAACGGCGTGCACCGCATCGCCGGCGAGACCCTCGCCCACACCGCGCTGTACATCATCGTGCTGCAGATGCTGGTCACGCGGACCACGGAACGGCTGCGTTCGGTCCCGGCCGTGGCGATCGGGATCTTCCTGATGGTCCTCGGCTGCATCGGGCTGTACTTCTCGGCCGGCTCGTTCCCGCTGCTGATGTTCGCCGGCATCCTGCTGTTCGCGGTCGGCGAGATGGGCTGCATGCCGCGCTTCGAGCAGTACCTGATCTCGATGCTGCCTCCGGAGAAGACCGGTCTCGGAGGCGGACTGCTGCGGATCCCGATCGCGATGGGCGCGTTTTCGGGCTCCATCATGACGCGGCTCTACGGCGTGTTCGAGAAGGCCGGCCATCCGGAGGCGATCTGGCTCGTCCAGGCGGCCTGCCTGCTGCTCGGGTTCGTCGCGCTGCTCGGGTACGACCGCATCTTCCACGCCGCCGAGATCGACTGACGCGTGGCGCGACGGATCAGCGGGACGGCTCGCGGAGCCGGTGCGCGAACTTCTGCCGCAGCTTGGAGAGCTTCGGGGAGATCACCAGCCGGCAGTAGCCCTGCTGCGTGTTCCGGTCGTAGTAGTCCTGGTGGTACGCCTCGGCCTCCCAGAACTTCTCGAGCGGGACGATCTCGGTCACGATCGGGGCGTCGAACACGCCCGCTTCCGTCAGCTCACGGACGACCCGCCCCGCGGTCTCGCGCTGCCGGTCGTCGGCGAAGAAGATCGCCGAGCGGTACTGCGGTCCGACGTCCGCCCCCTGGCGGTCGCGGGTCGTCGGATCGTGCATCGCGAAGAAGATCTCCAGGATCTCGCGGTACGAAATCTTCGCCGGATCGAAGCGCACCTCGACCGCCTCGGCGTGCCCCGTCGTGCCGGTCGAGACCTGCTCGTACGTCGGATTCGGCACGGTGCCCCCCGAGTACCCCGAGCGGACCCCGGTCACGCCCTCGATGCGGTCGAAGACCGCTTCGATGCACCAGAAGCAGCCTCCCGCCAGCACGGCGGTCTGTTCGGCGGACGTCGATGTCATGGGCGGGTCCCCCTCGCGCTCCCCGGACGGCGCCGCCCCGCAGGCCGCCGCAAGGGAGACGGCCATCAGCAGCGGCGCGGCCCACGGCCCGCGGCTCGCACGGAATCTCCGGTTCCTCGGCATGGACCGATGATGCCCCGTCCCGACGGATCCGTCACGCCCCGGTCAGCGGCGCGTGCGCGCCCTGAACCGCCCGGCGAGGAACACCAGCCTCGAGTCTCCGACCTCGATCTCGTCGAGATGCTTGAGCCGGGTCCAGGTGCCGCTGGCGATCGGACGGTCGTTGAGCCGGGTCCCGTTTCGGGAGGCGGGATCGGTGATCCGGCAGATTCCGGCATCGACCTCGATCCGACAGTGCTCGGCGGAGACCTCCGGGTCGTCGAGCCGGATCGTCGCGTGTTCGTCCCTGCCGACGATCGTGACCGGGGCGTTGATCCGGAAGCTCGCCGTCACGTCCGGCCCCGCGATCGTCGCCAGCACGAACACGTGCGGCGCGGCGAACGGGATCTTCGTCCGCTCCCTGACCTTCGTGACGGCTCGTCGCATCGCGGCACGCTCCGGGAACGACTCCCTCGGGCAATCTCGGGGCCGCCCGGCGGCGCGTCAACGCGAGCGCGTGGACCCGTGCGACGGGCCGCCTCTCGGCGTACGTTGGCCACCGGAGGCCGGTTTTCCGTCCAGGGAGGCCCGATGACATCCCTCCGACGCCGCGCCGCCTGCGTGCGGCTGGTCCTGCTGCTGCTCGGCGCGACCGCCCCGGCCCTGGCGACCGGGACGTGGTACGAAGATCAGGTGCTCCCGCACGATGGTCTCGAGCGGCGGTTCCGCGTCTACGATCCCGGTCTCGTCACGCCGGACGGAATGCCGATCGTGTTCGTCCTGCACGGCGGCGGCGGCGACATGAACAGCGTGCTCAACGATGGCGCTCTGGCGGAGTGGCCCGAGATCGCCGACGAAGAGGGCATCCTGCTGATCGTGCCGAACGGCGTGAACCCGGACACCGGCGATCCGGCCGACGTCGACCAGAACTGGAACGACTGCCGCGGCGATGCGCCGGCGATCGAGACCGG
>JAJRXN010000162.1 GCA_024276295.1 Acidobacteriota bacterium | reverse complement strand
TCGTGTGACACTCCTTCCCGGCTTGCGCGGCGCCGCCGCGCCGGTCGTACCGAGTGGTTGTCTGCGAGGACGGATCGATGAAGTTTCCAGGAGTCTGTTTTCACATTGCGCTCTTGCTGTTCGGGTTGGCTGCCCCTGCGCCAGCCCAGGCAGGGGAGGGGACGTCAGCCGGTCTCGAAGCGGCGGAGAACGCCCGACCGGCGGTTCCCGACGTCGTCCGCGCGCTGGTCGAGGCCGAAGAACCGGTGGTCCGCGCGGTTCTCGAGGACGTCGTCACCCGCCACCCGGCACTGCGTGCCGCGCAGGAGCGCGCGCGTGCCGCGGCCGAGCGGCCGACCCAGGCCTCGAGCCTGCCGGATCCGCAGGCGGGGGCGAGCCTGTACGTGATCCCCCCCGAAACCCGCGTGGGTCCCCAGCGGCTCGCGCTCTCGGTGACGCAGGCCGTTCCCTGGAAGGGGAAGCTCAAGACGCGCGGCCGTGCCGAAGCGCGGGCCGCCGAGCGGGCGGCCCGCGAGGCGGACCGGATCGCCCTCGACCTGCTGACCAGGGCGCGCCGCCTGCTGACACGCATCGCCTTCGTCGATGGATCGATCGAGATCATCGACGAGGACCTCGGCACGCTGCGTGCGTTCGAGGCGCTGGCCCGGGCGCGCTACGCCTCCGGCATCGGACTGGCCCAGGCGGCGATCAAGGTCCAGGCCGAGATCACGCGGGACGAGACGCGCCGGCTCGACCTGCAGCAGCAGCGTGCCGCCCTGGTGGCGGAACTCAACGCGTTGCGCGACCGGCCGACGAGCACGCCGATACCGGTGCTGGAGCTTCCCGAGGTGCAGGAACTCGAGCACGACCCGGCCGCGCTGCGCACCGTGGCGCTCCAGCGGCGACCGGAAGTCGCCGCCGCCGAGGCCGGGATCGCCGAGGCGCTCGAGCGGCTGCGGCTGGCCCACCTCGAGTACAAGCCGGACTTCCGCTTCGGGCTCGGCTTCACGTTCGTCGAACGTCGCCAGGATGCCCTCGGTCGCTTCAGTCCGCCGGAAGACAACGGGCAGGATGCGCTGGCGCTGACCTTCGGCGTCACGATTCCGCTGTGGCGGGAACGCCTCGCTGCCGGCGTGCGGGAGGCGAGCGCGTTCAAGCGCTCGCGTGACGAGACGCGGCGCTCGGTCGTGCTCGAGATCGATCGCGAGTTCGGCGATCTGCTCGCCCGGCTGCCGCTGGTGCGCGACCAGTGGCGGCTGTTCGAGGACGTCCTGATGCCGCAGGCCGACGAGTCGCTGCGCTCGGCGCGAGCGGCCTACGAGACGGGCCGTCTCGAGATCCTCGACCTGCTCGACGCCGAGCGGGTCCTCCTTGAAGTGAAGCTCGGCGCGATCCGCGCCGCGACGGACTGGCGTCTGCTGGTGATCGACCTCGAGCGCACGATCGCTCGCCCGCTCACCGGACCGGAGGTGCGCCGATGACTGCGAGAACGAATTCCCGGAGTTCCTGGGTGGCCCGCGCCATCCTGTTCCTCTTTCTCGGTGCCGTGATCGGCGCCGGCGGTGCCCTGATCGTCGCGACCGATCCGTTCGGCTGGCGCGGCGCGGCCGACCATTCGGCGCACGAGATGGAATCCGGCAAGCCGAAGAAGAAGCAGCTCTGGACCTGCGGGATGCACCCACAGGTGCTGCAGGACGAGCCTGGAACATGCCCCATCTGCGGGATGAACCTCGTGCCGGTCCAGCAGGACGACGAGGAGTCCGAGCACGCCGGACACGAAGGCGGCGAGGAGGGTCAGGAGACCGGCAAGAGCAGCGTCCGCATCGATCCGGTCGTCGTCCAGAACATCGGCGTCCAGACCGCCGACGTCGGCCTGCACGACCTGTCCCGCGAGATCCGCACCGTCGGGTACTTCGACTACGACCGCGAGAAGATGGTCGTCGTCACGACCAAGTACGAGGGCTACATCGAGAAGGTCTACATCAATTACGTCGGTGAACGGGTCGAGAAAGGCCAGCCGCTGTTCGAGATCTACTCGCCGGAGCTGGTCCAGACCGAGCAGGAACTGCTCTCGGCGCTCGAGTACGCGCGCAGGATGAAGGAGTCGACGCCCGAGGCCGCGGCCCGCGCCCAGGAGCTGGTCGACGCCGCCCGCCAGCGGCTGCGCTTCTGGGACGTGACCGACGACCAGATCGACGAGCTGATCCGGACCGGCAAGGTTTTCCGCACGCTGAAGGTCGTCGCGCCCGCATCGGGCGTCGTGATGAGCCGCCAGCCGGGCCTGGAGGGTCTCGCCGTCCGACCGGGCGTCGAGATCATGCACATCGCCGACCTGTCGACGCTGTGGCTGGAGGTCGAGGTCTTCGAGAACCAGCTCGCGTTCATCCAGCCCGGCGATCCGGCCGAGATCACGCTGACGTACTTCCCGGGCGAGGTGTTCCGCGGGCGTGTGCTGTTCGCGGAGCCGGAGGTCGGGGAACAGACCCGTACGGTCAAGCTCGTGCTGCGGGTTCCGAACCCGGACGAGAAGCTGCGGGTCGGCATGTACGCCAACGTGGTGTTCCGGCCGCTGATGGCGCGCAACGTGCTCGCCGTCCCGCGTGACGCCGTGCTGCAGACCGGCGAACGGTCGGTCGTGATCGTGGCGCTCGGCAACGGCCGGTTCCAGCCGACCGAGGTCGAACTCGGGGTCCAGACCGACGACCTGATCGAGATCCGCAGCGGGCTCGAGCCGGGCCAGAAGGTCGTCACGTCGGCACAGTTCCTGATCGACTCGGAATCGAGCCTGCGCGCGGCGATGCGCCAGATGACCGGCGCGATGACCGGTCACCAGCACTAGGGGGAGAACCATGCTCGACAGACTGATCGAATGGGTTCTCCGGAACCAGTTCTTCATGGTGATCATCACGCTCGCCGCCGTGCTGGCGGGTGTGCTGGCGATCCGCAACACGCGGCTCGACGCGATTCCGGACCTGTCCGACGTGCAGGTGATCATCTTCACCGACTACCCCGGGCAGGCTCCCCAGGTCGTCGAGGACCAGGTCACGTACCCGATCACCTCCAAGATGCTCTCGGTCCCGTACGCCAAGGTCGTGCGCGGGTACTCGTTCTTCGGATTCTCCTTCGTCTACGTGATCTTCGAGGACGGGACCGACCTCTACTGGGCCCGGTCCCGCGTGCTGGAGTACCTCTCGGGGCTGGCCAGCGAGCTGCCCGAAGGAGTCACCCCGATGCTCGGGCCGGACGCCACCGGCGTCGGCTGGGCCTACATGTACGTGCTCAAGAGCGACACCCGGTCGCTGGCCGATCT
>JAJRXN010000161.1 GCA_024276295.1 Acidobacteriota bacterium | reverse complement strand
TCGCCGTCGGCCGCCCGCGGCCTGAGGAAGCGCACCGCGAGCAGCGGAGTCACCGTGAAGGCGAGCAGCCACGAGACGAGAAGACTGGTCGAGACGACCTCGAAGATCGCGCCGGTGTACTCCCCGGTGGAAGAGCGTGCGAGGTAGATCGGCAGGAAGGCCGCCGAGACGATCAGCGCCGCAGCGAGCAGCGAGAAGCGGTGTTCGCGCCCGGCCTGCACGGCGGCGCCGCGCGGATCGGCTCCCCCAGCCGTGGAGACCATGATCGACTCGGAGACGACGATCGAGGCATCGACGAGCATGCCGAGCGCGATGATCAGCGAGGCCAGCGAGACCTGGTCGATGCCGATCCCCGCGACACGCATCAGGAGGAACGTGCCGAGGATCGTCGCCGGGATCAGCGAGGCGACCACCAGACCGGTCCGCAGCCCGAGGGCGACGAGCAGCACAACCAGCACCAGCCCGACGGACTGCAGCAGGTTGATCTCGAACATCGAGGTCTTCTCGCGGACGTCCTCCGGCTGGAAGGCGACGACCTCGAGCCGCACGCCGCCGGGCAGGAGGCGCTCGCGCAGGAGCGGCAGCAGGGCGCGGATCCGCGCGCCGAGTTCGAGAATGTCCCCCTCGGGCCGCATGCTGACCGCGATGCCGACCGCGCGCTCGCCGAACGCCCGCATCATCGTCCGTGGCGGCTCGGCGACTCCGCGCCGGATCGTCACCAGATCGCCGAGGCGCAGCAGCCCCGTCCTGCCGGGCAGCCGGACGACCATCGCCCGGAGCGCCTCGATCCGGTCGAGGCCGCCACCGACGTCGACGACGAGCCGCTCCGGACCGATGTAGATCTCGCCGGCCGGCAGGATGACGTTCTGCGCCTCGAGATACGTCCGGAGCTGCATCGGCGAGACGCCGAACCGCGCCAGCCGCGCCTCGTCGTACTCGAGATGCACGCGGCGCGCCCGGACGCCGACGAGTTCGACCCGCGAGACGTCGTCGAGCGCCAGCAGTTCGTCGCGGATCTGCCCGGCGAGACTCTCGAGCAGCGCCGGCGACGCCTCGTCGGAGACGAGGGCCAGCACGGTACCGAACACGTCTCCGAATTCGTCGTCGACCCGTGGTCCGAGCGTCCCCTCGGGCAACGTCCACGCCACGTCGGCGACGCGGCGCCGCAGGTGATCCCAGAACGGCTGCAGGTCGCCGCGGACATGTTCGAAGAGATGCACGAAGATCACGCTGCGACCGCTCGACGACTCGCTCTCGACCCAGTCGACTTCCGGGATCTGCCGGATCGCCTCCTCCAGCGGGTCGGTCAGCAGGTCGGCCACCTCCCGCGACGAGGCGCCGGGCAGCCCCGTGACGACGACGGCCGTGTGCACCGTGTAGCCGGGGTCCTCGGCCCTCGGCAGACCGGACCAGGAGGCGATGCCGCCGACGACGATCAGCAGCAGCAGCATGATCGTCGCCCGGTCACGGTCGAGGGCGAACTCGGTGATGCTCCTCACGGCTTCGCGGACTCGACGGCGACGAGCCGGATCGTCTCGCCATCCTGCAGCCGGCACGCGCCTGCGGTGACGATGCTCTCGCCTGCCGCCAGACCACGGAGCACGACGATTCCGTCCGCAGTGACCGCCCCCGTGTCGACCGGCCGGCGCGCGGCCCGCCCCGTCTGGCGTGAAACGGCGTCTTCCGTCACGACGAAGACGAACCGACCGGTGTCGTCCTCGCACACGGCCACCGCCGGCACGGTGACCGCTTCCGGACCCGGCCCGTCCCCGGCCGTCACCCCGGCGAAGCGCACGCGGGCCGCCATCCCGGCCCGCAGCCGCACGTCGAGCTGCTCGAGCCGGACTCGCACCGGCCAGGCGACCTCGAAGCCGACGCCCGCCGCCGGGCCGATCTCGGTGACGACGGCGGCGAGACCGCGCGCACCTGCCGCCTCGACGTCGACCGCGGCCGGCGCCCCGGGAACCAGCCCGCCGATCAGCGATCCGGGGACCCGCAGCGCGACCTCGAACGCTCCGATCCGCTGCAGGACGACCACCGGAATGCCGGCGGCGACCGTCTCGTGCAGATCGACCGGAATCGCCGCGACGACGCCCTCGAAGGGCGCCCTGATCACGGTGTCGCCGAGCTGGCGCCGGGCCAGGCGCACGGCCTGCTCGGCCCCGGTGACCGCCGCGGCGGCCGTGGCATCCGCGGCGCGCGCCTGCTCGAGGTCCGAAGCCGACGCGTTGCCGTCCTCGTACAGGGTACGGATCCGACGATGCGCCGACGCCGCCCTCGCCGCGGCGGCACGCGCACGCAGCAGACCGGCCTCCGCGCGCGCGAGCTGCAGCGCGTAGTCCCCGTCATCGAGCACGGCGATCGTCTCACCGCGTGCGAAACGGCGCCCGAGCACGGCCTCGAGCCGGGCCAGCGTGCCCGGAACGCGGAACGAGAGCCGGGCGACGTCCGCCGGGTCGAGCACACCGGGCAGCGTGGCCACGGCGCCTCCCGCAGCGCGCGCCTCGGCGACCGCAACGGGGCGCGGCGCCGAGACCGGCGGAGGCGGCTCGGTGCAGGCCGTGACGGTGACAGCCAGCAGTCCGACCCAGAGC
>JAJRXN010000160.1 GCA_024276295.1 Acidobacteriota bacterium | reverse complement strand
TGGATCGGCGGGGCAAGGCCGCTGCGCGTGCGCGCGGGCGTGCGCGTGCAAGGCGGAATCGGCGGGGCAAGCCCCGCCGCTACGGGCGCCGTTGTGCATCGGAACGCGCTGTCACCAACCGCACGTGCGCGTGGGCGTGCGCGTGCAAGGCTGGATCGGCGGGGCAAGCCCCGCCGTTACGGGCGCCGATTCTGCAGGGCAGGGTTCCACGGCGGCATCGGGGCGTCAGTCGAGGGATTCGAGGGAGAACGGCGGGCGGCGCAGGGCACCGCAGCCGGCGGGCGTCTCGGTGTCGCCGGGGGCGGTCGGTACGCGGAAGAGGCAGACGCGCGGGGCGAGAAACGAACGGTCGGGGATCGCCAGCAGGCCGCCGCCGGTGACCTCGATCTCGGGGACGTAGTCGGCGGTTTCCCACACGGTGCGCAGCACGGTGCCCGTGCGCGGGTCGAACGCGATCACGCGGTTGCGGTAGCTCGCATCGGAGACGACCGCGTAGCCGAGCTCGGGTCGCGCGATCGCCAGCGCGCCGATGTTGCCGCCGGCGTCGTCGTCGTCGAGGGCCCAACGCTCGAAGGCCAGGTTGACGGGGTCGACGACGGCGACGCCTCCGGACAGCTCCTGCGCGAGCAGGCCGGGGAAGATCCCGCCGAGGGCGACGTAGAGCCGCACGCCGCCGTCCGGCTCGCGCACCCGCTCGAGCGTACCGGGGTTCTTTCCCGGCAGGGACACGATGCCGATCACCCGATCGGTGGCCGGGTCGATCGCCGCCAGCTTGCCGGAGGCGTAGCGCGTGAACGTGCGGTCGATGTCCTGCAGCCCGACGAACACCAGGCCCGCGGCGGCGCACAGCCGGTCCGGACGCGGCGTCCCGTCCGGATTCTCCGCCCACGGCGCAAGGTCGATCGTTCCGCGCGATGCGCCTCCGCGCGGATCGATCACCAGCAGGTCGTTGAACGGCGGCTCGTAGCGCGAGACGTAGGCCCGGTCCTCGGCGACCAGCAGCACGTCGTGCGGATTGGCTCCGATGCCGACACCGGCCTGCCAGGCGGCGGCGAAGTCGCGCTGCGGGTCGAGCCGCACGACGTTGTCGAACGACAGCCGGTTGACCAGGAACGCCGCATCTCCGGTGACGCGCAGGAACGGATCGGAACTCGCGCGGGCGCGGTCGGCTCGCACGACGAGGTCGGCGTCGCGCTCGAGCGCGAGCAGGTCGACCGAGGCCGCGATCGAAAAGTCGGTCGCGGCGACGAGCAGCCGCTGGCGGCGCCACGCGTCGAACCGCCCGCCGAGGGCAGTCTGGCTCTCCCGCGCCTCGCCGGCCGCCGTCCAGCCTCCCGGCCCGGCCGTGCCGCGCAGGAAGTACTCGAACGTCACGCCCGCAACGCGCACCGGTCCGATGCGCCCGGTCTCGAACCGCTCGCCGGTTTCGATCAGCGTCGTCGTCGAGGCGCCGAGGTCGGTCACGTCCTCCGGCTCGCCGGCCACGCGTGCGCCGTGGTGGACGAGGCGCGCCGGGTGCGTCCCCGGGGCGGGCTCTTCGACCCGCAGCTCGAGATCGAGCACGACGCCGACGCGCCGGCCGCCGTCGAACACGACGTGGGGCAGATCGACGGTGACGTCGAACACCCGGCCGAGCTGCGCGGCCGGCTCGCCTGTGGTCGCATCGGGCGGCGGGGCGTAGTCCGATCCGCAGCCGCCGAGCAGCGCGAGGCCGGCCAGCAGCGCGAACGCGCGGATCGGGCCGATCATCGCTCCGCTCCGGGGACGATCCGCAGCCTGGCGAACAGCAGCCGGCCGGGCAGCGGGAAGCGCAGCACGTCGACCGTGCGGCGGTCGAACACGTTCTGCACCTCGAACGAGAGCCGGAGCCGGCGGCCGAGCCGCGCCGTCATCGACGCGTCGTGCAGCACGCGCGCCGGCACGCGGAACGCCGGCGTGTCGAACGGGTCGGCGGGGTTCTCGCCGACGTACGTCACGTCCCAGCGCGCCGACCAGCGCGGAGCGTTCCATGTCGCGGCGAGGGCGCCGAGCCGCTCCGGCCGGCCGACCAGGCGCGCGCCGTCGAACACGCCGCCGCTGCGGTCCTCGGCGCGCTGCAGCGTGCCCGAGGCGTCGAGCGTCAGCCGGCCGGCGACGAGGCGCAGCGACGCCTCGAGGCCGAGGATGCGGGCGCGGCCGACGTTGCGCGGGACGGCGGTCGACTGGCTGTTGAGCTGGAAGACGATCAGGTCGTCGATCGTCGAGCCGAAGAGCGCCAGTTCGCCGGACAGCCGGGCGCGGCCTGGTCGGGCGCCGGTGTCACCCGCCACGCCGAGTTCGATCCTGACGCCCGACTCGGCGCGGAGCGCCGGGTTGCCGATCACCGCGCCGCGGTCGCCGAACAGCTCGAGCAGGTTCGGCGCGCGGTAGAACCGTCCCGCCGAACCGCGCAGCGCGAGCCGGGAACCGAGATCCCGGCGCAGGGCCAGCTTGCCGGAAAGCGCCTGCTCGACGACGGCGTCGGCCGGCGGACCGAGCAGGCCGCCCGCGCCGGCGAGGAAGCGGTCGTCACGCCGTTCCCAGCGCAGCGACGGAGCGATCGTCCACGCGCCCGACGAGACGACGTCCTCGACCGCCACCGCCAGCAGCCGCCGCGTCGCGCCGCCGCGGTCGGCGAAGGCCGGGGCGAGGGCGTCGTTGCGCACCCGCGCGCGCTCGCGACGCCAGTCGAGCCGGGCCAGCGCCCGGTGTCCGCCGGCCCGCGCGCGCAGCACGAGCCCGACGCCGCCGGTGTCGATCGCGGTCGTCTCGCGCTGGATGCCGACTCCCAGCTCGCCGAGCGGATCGTCGAGCCGCATGTCGTGCGACGAGAGGTCGGCGAGCAGGTCGACGCCCGTCAGGCCGCGCGTCGCGTCGCCAGCGCGCCGCCAGGCCCACGACATCGAGCCGGCGTCGAGCGACTCGTCGAGTCGCGCCCGGCGCGCCGGGTGGCTGTCGAGCCCCGGCACGCCGCGCTCGCGGTCGGTCGAGCGGAGGTGGAGCGTCAGCAGGCCGCCGGGCGCGACGCGGTGGATCAGCGAGACCACCGCCGTACGCGCGGTGACGTCGTTGTTGATCCGGATCGCGTCCGGATCGTCGTCCGCGGTCGTCTCGAACGTCCCGCGCGTGTCGAGGAACCGGAAGTCGCCGTCGGTCGTCAGGCGTTCGAGGCCGATCCGCATCCCGGTGCGCGGGCCGACCGGAGCCGACCAGCCGAGCACGGCGCGTGTCGTCGACAGCGAGCCGCGCGAGAGATCGACGCTCCAGTCCGTCGCGTTGCCGGGGAGCCGCGAGCGCACGTCGACCAGACCGCCGAGCGTCGTCACGCCGGAGGCGACCGGCGCGAAGCCGCGGAAGACCGTCACCCGGTCGATCTGCGAGACCGGCAGCAGGGAGAGGTCGACCGGGCCGCCGAGGGCGCGGTTGAGCGGTACGCCGTCGAGCAGCACGGCGACCTGTTCGGCGGTCGAGCCGCGCAGCGAGATCGTCGCGTACTGGCCGATGCCGCCGTAGGAGCGCACGCGGGCGCCGGGAACCGCGCGCAGCACGTCGGCGAGGTCCCGCGTGCCGGCCTCGAGCCGTTCGGCGTCGACCGTCGTCGCGAACGCCGCGGTGTCTTCCGGCGCGGGCGCCGCCGCGCGCACCGTGACCTGCTCTTCGACCTGCGGAGCCTGTTCGTCGTCCGCCAGCACGCCGGGGCCGGCGAACAGCGCCAGCACCAGCGCGAGCCGTGCCAGGCGCGCCCGGGTCACGGGCAGGTCGCTCCGGACTGGCGCTCGGCGAGCGACGATCCGCGGCCGAGCGTGCCGGGCCCGGCGCCGTCGTCGCTCCGGCGGACGAGGTAGAACCACGCGCCGGCCGGCGGGGGAGCCGCGCCGTCGCAGGACCACGAGACGGCGGCGGTCGCGGCGGCCAGGCAGTCCAGCGGTCCGAGGTCGACGGCGCCGCCGGTCTCGAAGAGATTAGCGACGTCGCCGCGCAGCACGTCCCAGGCGGCGTCCGCGCCGAGCCAGGTCCAGCGGATCGTCGTGCAGTCGGTGCCGTCGGCGAACAGATGCGGTTCGCGCAGCAGGTACGGCGCGTCGCCGCCGTCGAGCGGGTCGCGGCAGCCGGCGACCTCGCGCCCGTCGTCCGTGCCGTCACCGTCCGAGTCGGCCAGGTCGGCGCGCGTGCCGTACAGCGTCGTCTCGACGCCGTCCGGCAGGCCGTCGCCGTCGCCGTCCGGCGCGGCGGAGCCGAGCGGCCGGCCGTGGAGCACGACGAGCGCGTCCATGTCGAACCCCTCGGCGGCGCCGGGAAAGCCGTTGCCCGTGCCGGCGTCGGTGATCCGGACGTACCGCACCTCGGCCAGCCCGACCGTCGCCAGGTCGAACGCGTCCCCGCCGGCCCCGGACACGCCGCCCTGGCCGTCCGGATCCCAGACCGCGGGGTCGTCGGGGATCGTCCAGTTGCCGGTGAACGTCGGCGTGATGCCGGCCAGCCCGCGCAGCGCGAGATGCAGCGCGCGGTCGATCGAACCGACGGTGGCGGCCTCCGCGAGGGCGTCGGCGTCGTACGGAAAGCGCGTCCATGTCTCGCCGTCGGGCGAGACATCGACGAACCCCGGTTCGTGGAAGATCAGGTAGTCGTCGCCCGGGCCGGCCGGGGGAGCACCCTGGAAGAACGCATTCTCGAACACGATGAAGTCGGGACCGGGGCGATCCTCGATCACCGCGTCGACGAGCCGGAACGTGACCGACCCGTCGGGGCCGAGCGAGGCGACGGTCGTCGTGCCCTGGGTCGGCGTCGAGTCGCCGGGATGGCCGAGCACGATTCCGGGGACGTTCTGCGCACCGTAGCGAACGTCCGGATCGGTGGCCTCCCAGCGCGCGACCACGTCCGGCAGGCAGTCGACCGGCAGCGACGGCGCGGCGGCGCGCACGGCGGGGGCGAGGGCCGCCGCGACGGCGAGCGCTGTCGCGGCGGCGGCCCGGAGACGGAACGGAACGTCGCTCATCGCGCGGGCGCGGAGAGCGCGTCCTCGACGCGGCGGACGATCACGCCGCGTCGCAGGCCGAGGGCGTGCACGTCGACCAGCGCATCGACGGCCGGCGTGTCACCCGAGAACGGATCGTGGTAGAGCGCCAGGCCGATGCGGTCGAAGCGGTATTCCCGCCGCGAGAGCCAGGCGAGCGGGACGAGCGTCACCGCGCCGGGGATCGGGGCGAGTTCGCCGCTCGAGAGGACCTCGTGGACCGTGACGGTCACCAGGTCGGCGGCGGGCCGGTGCTCGATCGTCGCCAGCAGCGGCGTGTCGAACGGCAGCTCGGCCGGCGGAGCGAAGCCGAACGAGGCGTTGGCGAACGCGCCGGCGAACGGCCAGGCCGGGTTGTCCGGGTCGGCGACGGCGAAGAGCGCGGGGGAGAGGTACGGCCCGCCGAAGACGGGGCTGACGTTGGGGAACCAGGCGAACTCGAGCAGCTCGAAGCTGTCGGCGCCGGGGCCGTAGGCGATGCGCTCGAGGCCGGTGGTCGTCGAGTTCCAGAGTCCCCAGGCGATCTGCATGAAGCCGTCCGGATCGGCATGGAACCCCTCGGAACGGATCTCGAACAGCGCGTACGCGGTGAACGGCTCCCGCTCGTCGACGTCGTCGGGCAGCGTCCAGCCGATCCGGACGGTCGGCTCGGTCGTCAGGTAGTGCGCGCGCAGGGCGCCGGGGGCGTCTCCCGGGAACGCGGGCGGGCCGTCGACGAAAGTCAGCCGGCCTGAGGGATCGCCTTCGACGGTCACGTCGACGTCGGCCAGCGGGTCGTGGTCGAGCACGAACAGCGTCGCGCCGGGTGCCGGCAGCACGTCGGCGGCGACGGCGGGCGTCCGCGCCGCGACGAGCAGCGACAGCGCCACGAGGATGGTGAAGGTGCGGTGAGAGAGAACGTGTCGTGCGAGCATCGTGATGCGTCCTTCCTTCCGGGAGGGAGCACGTCGGCACGATCCCGCATCGCCGTCAGACCGGTTCCGCCGCACGCCGGGCGATGCGGGACCCGCGGACGGTCTCCGATCCCCCAAGTGCAGCAATGCCCCGCGAGCGGCCGGCCGTCCTCGGCCGCCACCCGTCGGGGCGGTTCGCCACGCGCCGGTCAGGGCGCGCTGCTGCGATCATGAGCGGCGGAACCTGCCCCCGGTCGGTTCGCGCTCACGATCGGGTCGGTCTCCTGGCTTGCGGGTCATCCGGAACCCTGCGCCTTCCCGAACGCGAAGGTCCGCGTCCAGTGGCCGGCCCGCCCGAAAGGGGGCACGCCGTGCAGGATCCGTCGCCGCTCACAGTCGCCGGGCGGCAGGGGAGTCGCACCCCTTTCCCGTACACCCGATCGCGTTCGACTCCAGATTGTCGAGCGCGGACGCTAGCACGAGGTCCGGGGCCGCCTCAAGCCCGGCCCGGCGGATCCGGAACGCCGTGCCCGCCGGAGGCGGTCCGGGACAGGGGGAGCGTGGCGATCGCGCGCCGGCGCGCGACGAGCCGGGCGGGCGTGCCGCGCGCCGCCGCGAGGTCGACGAGTTCGACGACCGCCTCGTCCCCGTCGCCGGCGAGGCCGAGGGCGATCACGCCGAGCCCGCGGACCATCGCCGGCGGGGTCGCGCTGCGGCGGTCGAGCCCGTCCCAGCTCTCGTCGACCGGGCCGGCGTCGACCGACCAGGCGGGGGCGGCCCCGTCCGGGAAGACGATCAGCTCGAGCGTCGCCGGGCCATGGCCGACGAGGTCGGTCGTCTGGCCCGCGACGTGCTCGTGCCACGAGTCGAACCGCCGCCGCGCGACGAGCACCGGTCCGCGCCGGCGGCCGGCGATCGACGCGGTCGGCGCGAGCGGATCGCCGCCGACGGCGCCCGAGACGACCCCGCCGCCGTGCAGGGAGAGACGCAGCCGGTCGCTGCGCAGCGTGTAGGCCGCGATCTCCTGTTCGCGCGGCGGGTGGCCTTCGTCGCAGATCTCGAGCATGTGGCGCGTGACCCGCGCGGTGACCGAGAGCCGCGCGCGGTAACGGCGGCCTCCGGTCACGACGAACGGCTCGGTCTCGGGGGCTTCGGGGCTGTCGGAGGCGCAGAGCGTCGGTTCGGGGCCGCGATCGCCGGCGTCGGTCAGGGCCAGCGGCGCCGTCTCGAGCCTGAGCCAGCGGTCGCCGGCGGCGACGCGCGGCAGCCCGTCGTCGCCGAGCCCGGCCACCGCGGCGGGAAGCCTGAGACGGCCGGCCACCCGGCCCTGGGCGAGATCGACGACGCCCGCCTGCTGGTCGTCCCAGAACAGAACGCCCGCCGTCGGGTCGGAGACGAGCAGACAGCCCGGGCCACCGCTCGCGGTGCCCCGCGCCGGAAGCCCGACAAGCCGCCGTGCGCCGAGCCGTTCGGCTCCCGCGCGGAGGCGTGCTGACAGCAGTCGCAGCCCCACGATCCGCCCTTCCCCTCGTCGCGTTCCAGACTGTCAGCGAGGCTGAAGGCCGTCAACCCTGCGTGCCACGTAGAATGGCGGGCGGGTCGCGTGGCCATGGGCGCCATGGCCCGGACGAGCGGCACCGTCGCTCGAAGATGGCGGGGAGGTGTCTTGGGCGAGCAGGCGCTGGCGCGGATCCACACGCTACCGCCCCGCGCGCCGCTCGTTCGCCCGGGGGGGCCGTGGCGTGCCCTGCTGATCTGGACGCTCGGCGCGGCGTTTGCCGGCGGCCTGCTGGGCGTCGCCGTCCAGATCCTCGTCTCGACCCTCAGCGAGCAGCGACAGTTCGACTGGTGGTTCGTCCGCATGAGCATCCTGATGGCCGAGGGGATCACGCTGACGACGTTCATCGGCTCGCGCTACGCGTTTCCCCAGTTTCGCGCGGTCCCGCGCCTGCTGCGGTACGGGCTGATCCTGCTCACGGTGCTCGGCGGCACGATCGTCGTCAGCGTCGTCTCGGTGATCAGCCGTCCCGGCGTCGTGGTCACGCGTCCGCTCGACCTGCTCGCGCTCGTGACGGCCAACATGATCCTCGCGTTCCTGATCGGCGGCGCGCTGATCGCCTGGGACCAGATGCAGACGTCCCTCGAACGGGCCTACGACGAGCTGCGGATCAAGGAGGCGTTCGAGCGCGAGATGCGGCTCGCGCGCGACGTCCAGCAGGAACTCCTGCCGGCGGTCGCGCCGGAGATCCCGGGCTGGGAGATCGCGTTCATCTGTCGGCCCGCGGCGGCGGTCGGCGGCGACACGTTCGACTTCCTCGAACTGCCCGGCGGGAAGATCGGCATCACCGTCGGCGACGTCGTCGGCAAGGGAATCGCCGCGGCGCTGCTGATGGCGAACGTCCAGGCGCTCGCGCGGGCGCTGGCGCCTCGCGAGCGCGATCCCGCGTCGCTCAACCGGCATCTGTCCGAGTCGCTCTCGCGCAGTCGCGGCGGCGGCCGGCTGGTCACTTTCGCGTACGTCGCGCTCGATCCGGCGACCGGCGAGATCGCCTACTCGCTGGCCGGGCATCACCCGCCGCTGATCGTCGGGCACGGCGAGTTGCGGTCGCTCGACCGGGGCGGGCTGCCGCTCGGTGTCGGGTTCGGGCCGCCGTACGAGGGCGGCACGGACCGGCTCGATCACGGCGAGTTCCTGGTGATCTACACCGACGGGCTCGTCGAGGCGCCGGCGCACGACGATCCCGACGACCAGCTCGGCACGGACCGCGTGCGCGAGGCGCTCCGCCGTCCGCCCCGTCCGGCCGGCGCGCGCGAGCTGCTCGAGCGGCTGATCGCGCTCTACGACGAGTTCACCGGCGGGGCCGAGGCGGCCGACGACATGACGATCGTCGTCGTCCTGCGCCAGGCGCGCGGGGACGCCCGATGAGCCACGAGCGGATCGAGGCGCGCCGGCCGCTGCCGGAATTGCCCCGCGACGCGGCGCCGCTGGCGCTGCGGATCGGGCTCGAGATCGTGATCGCCGCCGGACTCGGCGCCGGCATCGGCGCGCTCGTCGGCGTGCTGGCGGCGGTGCTCGAGCGCGGACGGCTCGAAGGGCCGCTCGTCGCCATCGGCGCCCTGACCGGCGGCATCGCGGCGCTGGTGGCGGCGATCACGGGGCGTGAGGTGCTCCCGCGGCTGTCGGCGTTCTCGACGCCGGTGCGCTTCGCCCTCGGCGTGCTGACCCTCGTCGGCGGCGCCGTCGCCGCGACGGCGCTCGTGCTGTGGGTCTATCCGCGCTACGTCGTCTACGCGTGGCGCTACGTGCTGCTCGTCGGCGGCACCACCGGACTGATCGCGCTGGTCGCCGGCGTGCTCGTGTTCGTCTACGAGGATCTGAACTACCGCCTGGCGCGCACGCGCGAGATGCTGGCCGCCGAGCGGGTCCGGCAGGTCCAGGCCCGCGAGCGGGCGGCGCGCGCGGAACTCAAGGCGCTGCAGGCCCGCATCAATCCCCATTTCTTCTTCAACGCGCTCAACACGGCTGCGGCGCTGGTCCAGGAGGACCCGCACTCCGCCGAGCTGCTGCTCGAGCGCTTCGCGGGCCTGTTCCGCTACGCGTTCCGCAGGGGCAGCGAACGGACGGTTCCGCTCGAGGACGAGATCGCCTTCATCCGCGACTACCTCGAGATCGAGCGCGCCCGGTTCGGTGACAAGCTGACGTTCGCGGTCAGCATCGACGGCGACGTCGCCGGGCTTGCCGTGCCGCCGCTGATCTTCCAGCCGCTCGTCGAGAACGCCGTCGTCCATGGCCGCGATCCGCAGACGGGAGAAGGGCACGTCGAGGTCCGGGCCCGCCGGGCGGGAGACGAGACGGTGATCGAGGTGGTCGATCGCGGGCCCGGCCCGGGGGACGATCCGCAGGAGGTCTTCCGGCGCGGGCACGCGCTCGAGAACGTCGCCGCACGCGTCGCCGCAGTGGGCGGGCGACTGACGGTCCGCGGTGTCGAGCGGGGCGGGACCTGCGCGATGATCGCGTTTCCGTCCCCACGGGAGAGCAGGAGAGACCGAGCATGAAACTCAAGGCGCTGATCGTCGCAGACGAGCCCCCCGCCCGCCGCAGGCTGACGCGGCTGCTGGAAGAGACCGGCCGCGTCACGGTCGCCGGCGAGGCGGACACCGTGCGCGACGCCGTGCAGAAGATCCGGCAGCTCGAGCCGGACGTCGTGTTCCTCGACATCCAGATCCCCGGGGGGGACGGCTTCGAGGTGCTCACGCGGCTCGACGAGATCCCGCCCGTCGTGTTCGTCACCGCGCACGACGAGTTCGCGGTCAAGGCGTTCGAGGCCGATGCCGTCGACTACGTCGTCAAGCCGGTGACCCCCGAGCGTCTGCTCGAGGCCATCGGCCGTGTCGAGCGCCGGATCGAGAAGGAGCGCGCCCAGGAGGGGCTGGCCCACATGCTGAGCCAGCAGTCCGGCATGCCGCCGCGGATCCTGGCGCGTCGCCGGGGACGGATCGTGCTGCTCGATCCGGCCGACGTCAGTCACATCACCGCCGACCACACGCTCGTCTTCGCGTGGCGCGACGGACAGTCGCTGATGGTTCCGCGGACGCTGCAGGAACTCGAGCGCGAGCTGTCCGGGTTCGGGTTCCGCAGGACGCACCGCTCTGCGCTGGTCAACCTGGCCTTCATCGCCGCGGTGCATCCCGGGGAGTCCGGCAACTACGTCCTCGAGCTGCGCGACGAGGCCCGCTCCCGCGTGCCGCTGAGCCGGCGTCGTGCGCGCCACGTGCGGCGGGAGATCGGGTTTTGAGCGGCCACGGGGCGGCGGCAGGCGACCGCCTGAGGAATCGTGGCGGCCGCTGGTTTCCACCGGGACGGCGTGGGCTGCGACGGCCGGCGCATACTTCCGGTGCGGGCAGGAAGGAGATCGGGCGATGAATCGCGCGGCGACACGGATCGGCTGGGTGTACGCGGCCTGCCTCGTCCTGGCGGCCACCGCCACTCCTGCTCGCGCATCGTTCGTCGACTGGCTGGCGATGGACGAGGGGACGGTCGAACTCGGCCACACGCAGATCATCGGCCGGGAGAGCTTCCGGCTCGGGCGCGACGAGGTGATCCGAGGCGACGCCTACGTCTCCGCCGTCGAGCACGCGATCGTCAACGGCACGATCGAGGGCGATCTGTTCCTCGCCGTGATGGGTCCGGTCGACGTGGACGGGACCGTCACCCAGGACCTCAGCATCGCCTCGCTCGGCTCGGTGATGGTCCACGGCACCGTCGGCGACGACCTCCGCATCGCCACGCTCGGCCGGGCGGTGATCGGCGTGACGGTGGCGGGCGACGTGATCGTCTCCGCCAAGAACGTGCTGCTCAAGCCCGACGCGTCGGTCGGCGGGGCGGTCGTGGTCTGGGGCACGACGGTGACCATCGACGGCAAGGTCAGCGGTCCGGTGCGGATCACCGCCGGCCGGGTCGAGATCCTCGGCGAGATCGACGACGACGTCACCGTGCGCTGCGACGAGCTGGTGCTCGGCGACGCGGCGTACATTGGCGGCGACCTGGTCTACGACGCCCGGAACGACGTCAGTCCGGCCGAAGGCGTCGTCGATGGCGAGGTCACGCGGGCCGTGCTCGGCAAGTCGCGGTCCGGCGGCCGCGACGTGCTGGCGAACTTCGAGATGCCGAAGCTCGGACCGATGTTCGACGCCTACCTCGCCGCGGTGGCCCTGATCGCGGGGACGATCTTCCTGCTGGTCTTCGGTCCGCTCGCCGACCACGCGATCGAACAGGCGCGTTCGGTGCCCGGCCTGCTGTCCTCGTTCGGGATCGGGCTCGTGGCGCTGCTCGTGATGCTCGTGCTCGGGATCGCGTGCGTGTTCGCCCTGC
Organism: Acidobacteriota bacterium; assembly: GCA_024276295.1. Classification (GTDB taxonomy): domain Bacteria; phylum Acidobacteriota; class Polarisedimenticolia; order J045; family J045; genus J065. The sequence goes on along the minus strand of JAJRXN010000160.1, from coordinate 1,599 downwards.
CGCTGAGTCTCGCGATCTGGTCGGCGCTCGGGGCGCTGGTCTACTTCGGCGGCCTGATCGGGAAGATCATCGTCGGCTGCCTCGTGCTCCACCCGCTGCTCAAGCGCCGCTGCCACCTGCTGCTCGCGCTGGTCGTCGGCGTCGTCGTGACCTTCCTCGTCTGCCTGATCCCGATCGTCGGCGACCTGGCCTGGATCGTGATCACGCTGACCGGCATGGGAGCCACGCTGCTGGCCCTGCGGCAGTCTCCCGTGCGGCCGGACGTTCCGCCCGACACCGGAGCCGGCGGAGTCCCGACGCTTCCCGCCGGTCCCGGCGTCTGATGAGGAATGTCAGTCCTTCCGCTCCGGATCGGTGCGCGGCAGGCGCCCGGCCTCGAGCAGGGCCCTGCGCAGCAGGACCTCGATCTGCGCGTTGACGCTCCGCATCTCGTCGTCGGCCCAGCGTCGCAGGGCGTCGTAGAGCCGCGGATCGAGCCGGAGCAGGAATGCCTTGCGCGCCGCCATCGCCGACAGGCCGGCTCAGGTGTACAGCGTGCCGGTGTTGACGACGGGCTGCGCTTCGGTCTCCGCGCAGAGCACGACGAGCAGGTTGCTCACCATCGCCGCCTTGCGTTCCTCGTCGAGTTCGAGGACGTTGTGCTTCGCCAGCAGCTCGAGGGCCAGTTCGACCATGCCGACCGCGCCCTCGACGATCTTCTGTCGCGCCGCGACGACCGCCGTCGCCTGCTGGCGCCGCAGCATCGCGGCGGCGATCTCCGGCGAGTATGCGAGGTGGCTGATCCGGGCCTCGATCACCTGGACACCCGCCTTCTCCAGCCTGTCCTGGATCTCCCTGCGGATCCGGACCGAGATCTCGGCGGTGTGGCTCGACAGGGCGACCTCGCCGCTCTCGTGGGCGTCGTACGGGTACCCGGTGGCCATGTTGCGCAACGCGGCCTCGCTCTGGACGTGCACGTAGTTCTCGAAGTCGTCGACCTGGAACGCCGCCTCCGCCGTGTCGACGACGCGCCAGACGACGACCGCCGCGATCTCGACCGGGTTGCCGCGGGCGTCGTTGACCTTCAGCCGTCCCGTCTCGAAGTTCCGGACGCGCAGCGAGATCGAGCGCTTGGTGTAGAACGGGTTGGCCCAGCGCAGTCCCGGCTCGCGAGCCGTGCCGCGGTAGGCCCCGAAGAGCTGCAGCACCCGGGCCTCGTTGGGGGCGACCATGAAGAACCCGCCGAGGACGAATCCCAGCGCGACGATCGCCAGCGTCGCGGCGACGATGCCGGGCACCGAGGTCTCGACGATCGCGAAGATCAGCCCGGCGATCGCGACGAGCAGGGCCGCCACGGCGAGCACCAGCAGCGCGACTCCGGGCAGGCCGTCCTTTCGAATCTCCCTGATCATGAGCGTGTCCTCCATCGAGGCTGATACTACAGTGATATCATACTGATTGCAACCTTGGAGGCCGGGCACCCCGGCCGGTACCCTGCCCCGATGTTCAGCCTGATCGACGTCGAGCGCTCGGTCCCGGGACGCACGCTGTTCTCCGGGCTGCGCTGGACGATCCACCCCGGCCAGCGGATCGGTCTCGTCGGCCCCAACGGGAGCGGCA
>JAJRXN010000159.1 GCA_024276295.1 Acidobacteriota bacterium | reverse complement strand
TTCCGACGTTGGACGAAGACGCAGGGCTCCTTCTCCAAACGAGGAGGCGGCGGTGACGTTGCTCTTCGGCCTCGTCGCGCTCGGTCAGATCACGCTGCGTCGCATCACCGGCTACAAGCACCTGGCCCATCTCGTCGCCAACGCGGCCGCGACGGCGGCTTGATCGGGTAGACGGCTCATGCGGAACACGCCAGAAGCTTTTCCACACGAATCGGGACGGATCCCCGGACGAGGGCGCCATCCTGTCACCGCGCGGCCGCACCGGACGCTCCTCGGGCCCGCGCTGAGCCCCGCCGGCACGCACCCCACTGCGAGGGCGCACGGACGAAGCGCCGAACGCGCTCCACCATGGACGGCGGGCACCGGCCCGCCGGCAACGCTTTCTTGCCCGTCCGCGACGCTCCGAGATCGGGATGCCGATCACGCCGCCGGCGCTCCGCAGGGCGCGAAGACTCCGCGCGGGGCCGGGATCGTCCCCGCCGGCGCACGGCCCCCACGCGCCGCTACGGGCAGGTCGTGCTCGTGCGCGCCGCGCCGGCCGAGTCGGCGCCCCAGGTCCCCTGGCCGCAGGCGTTCGCCGCGCGGACGAGGTACCAGTAGGCGACGCCGGACGGCGGCAGCGCGGGGTCCTGTGCCGTCGCGTCGATCAGCGCCTGGGCGAGGCACTGCTCGGAGAGGCCGGAGCCGACCGGCAGCTCGTCGACGCGGCCGCGCAACAGGTCGTAGCCCGTGTCGCGGCCGGCCGCCGCCGCGGCGGTGGCCGACCAGGTCAGCGTGCGGCGGTCGGCGGCGACGAGCAGGCCGCTCACCTCGGCGGGGATCGACTTCACGAACGGGTTCGCGGGAGCGCAGTCGCAGGCGTCGCCGGCACCGTCGGCGTCGGCGTCGGCCTGCAGCGGGTCGTTGACGGCCGGGCAGGTGTCGCAGGCATCCGGGATGTTGTCGCCGTCGGGGCCGCTCTGCTGGCCCGGGTTGTAGTCGTTCGGGCAGTTGTCGACGTCGCCGCATATGCCGTCGCCGTCGAAGTCGGCGTTCGGGTCGAGCGGGCAGTCGATGTGCCGCGCGACGTTGTAGGGGAACTCGCCGCCGGCGATGCGGCCGCCGGTGGCGATGATCAGCGCGTGGACGGGCCCCGAAAGGCCGCCCTGGAACGTCCCGGAGTCCCACTGCCCCTCGGCCCAGCCGGCGATGTTGTTCGTCGCCTCCGGACCGGCCTGCGTGAACGAGCCGCCGAGAATCATCGGTCCGTCCTCGATCAGCGCGTTGACCGGGCCGTCGGTCCCGGGGCTGATCGGCACCCAGGCGCTGCCGTTCCACTGCGCGAAACCGTCGGCGAAGTCGCCCACGCAGAACAGCACGCCGTTCTGATCGATCGCGAAGTCGCGGACGGTCCCGGGCGGCAGTCCGGTCCCGAGCGGCTGCCACGCCCCGCCGACGCGGCGGGCGACCTGCTCGGGGAACTCCCCGCCCGCGAGGAGGCCCAAGTTCGGGTCGCGGACGAGGGCGTGCACCGCCCCCGTCAGGCCGTCGAGCGGCGTCCAGTGCGCGCCGTCCCAGCGCGCGACGAAGCCGGTGAACCGCCCGCCGGCGAGCACCGCCGTCCCGTCGGCCTCGAGATCGAGCACGTCGCCGTCGAGCCCCCGGCCGAGGCGCTGCCAGCGCACGCCGTTCCAGCGCGCGGCGTGGCCGGGGAAGGCGCCGCCCGCGACCGGCGTTCCGGCCGCGTCGAGGGCGAGCGCGAACACCGTCCCCCCGGGCCCGTCGCCGAGCGGGTGCCAGCGCAGGCCGTCCCAGCGCGCGACGTTCGGCGTCCGCTCCATGCCGGACGCGGCGAACGCCCCGCCGGCGACGAACTGCTCCGGCGTCAGCGCCACGAGCGCGTCGACCGGCGCGTCGGGGACCGTCGCGAGCGGAATCCACTCGCTCCCCTCCCACCAGGCGATCTGCTGCGCCGTGCGGCCGCCGGCGATCGTGAACGTTCCTCCGGCGAACAGCCGGCCGTGGTAGACGGCGAAGCGCGCCGGCTGGCCGTCGCCGAAACCCTGTCCCATCGCGTGCCACTGCGTGCCGTCCCAGCGCGCGACGCGTTGCGCCGGCATCCCGTCGACGCTCGTGAAGTAACCGCCGGCGATCAGCTCGCCTTGGAACAGGCCGAGCGACAGCACCGAGTCGTTGAAGCCGGCGCCGCCGATCCGGTTCCACTGCGTGCCGTCCCAGCGTGCGATCCTTCCGCCGATGTCGGTGAACAGGCCGCCCGCGACGAGTTGGCCCGACGCATCGCACAACAGCTCGTCGACCGTGTTGTTCGCCCCGCCGCCGACCGCGATCCATCTCTGCGTCGCCTCGTCCCAGCGCGCGACGTGGTTGCCGCCCTGGGCGGCGAAGGTGCCGCCGATGTAGAGCGTCTCCCCCCCGCCGTCGTTGCAGACCGCGATCGAGCTGACGGAGACGTTCCAGCCGGGGTTCCAGGTGAGGCCGCTTCCGAGCGGCTCCCAGTCGCCGAGCGTCTCGTTCCAGCGCGCGACGTGACTCGCCGGCTGCGTCCCGGCGGTCGTGAAGTGCCCGGCCGCGATGATCTGTCCCTGGTAGACGGCGAGCGCGTTGATCTTGGGCGTCGTCGAGCCGATGGCGCCGCTGACGCCGTTCCCCATCGCCTGCCAGGCGACGCCGTCCCAGCGCGCGACGTTGTTGACGCCGACGTTCTCGGCGAAGCTGAACCGGCCGCCCGCGATCAGCGTGTCGCCGAAAGCGAGCAGCGTGCTGACGTTGTCGTCGCTGCTGCCGTTGCCGATTCCGCCGCCGAGCGGCCACCAGCGGGTCCCGTCATAGGCGGCGATGTTCCTCGATCCGGAGCGCCCCGCGCCGCTGAAGGTGCCCCCGTAGACGAGCCGGCCGTGGAAGACCGCCACCGACGCGGCGGAGGTGAAACCGGTCGGACCGGGGCGGAGTCCGCTCAGGCTGTAGCCGCCCCACCAGTGCGCGAGCACGAAGGTCGGAAGCGTCGCGAGCAGGGTGGCGAAGATCGCCTTGGACAGGAGTGGCCGGCCGAAAAATCCCCGGCCGCGGTGGACGGCATCGCTTCTGGTCATTTCTTACCTTTTCGTTAGGAAAACGCGACCCGGCCCAACCTGGTCGCCCCCCAAGGGGTAAATTCGCGATCAATTCTGGTCTCGGGCCGATTGTTCGAGGCCCTCATGTTTACATAGCGCCAGATCTGTTCGTGTAGCGTTCTTTCTGTAGTTTCCTCCCAAGAGGTCGTGTGATCGCCAGTCGTTGCAGATCTTCGGCAGCCGTTGCTCTCTCCGCGAAGGCAAGCGTAGCGAGCCGCCGCGGACAGAGCAACGGCGCGCGCCACACCCCGCAGGGGGCTTGCGCCGGCGGACCGCGTCCGCTCTTCTTGTTGGTGAGTAACGCCGAACAGGAGGAGACAGACATGGCCCGCCAGCAGAACGATTCTACCGCCCTCGAACAGGTCCTGGCGATCCTCGCCGACCACGGTCTCGACGACCTCGGTCATGCGGTCGAGATCCTGCTCAACGAGGCGATGAGGATGGAACGCAGCCGATTCCTCGCCGCGGGACCGTACGAGCGGGCCGCCGAGCGGCGTGGGCACGCCAACGGCTTCAAGCCTAAGCGCGTCAAGTCCCGCGTCGGCGAGCTGCAGCTCCGGATTCCGCAGGTGCGCAATCTCGAGGAGGATCCGTCCCGAATGTGGTGGAAAAAGCGAGAGATGGCGTAACCTCCGTGTGAAGAACCATTTCGCCGAAAGGGCGAACGGAGGATTACGCCATGTCCAAGGCTACCATGTCAGCAGGCGAGACGGTGCTCTATCCGAGG
>JAJRXN010000158.1 GCA_024276295.1 Acidobacteriota bacterium | reverse complement strand
GCGAGTACCTCTTCGCGCGGTTCGTGTCGAGGATGTTCCCGCAGGGATCTGCTGGCCCCGATGGGGCCGGCAACACGAGCAACACGAACATCAACCTTGCGCCCAATGCACGCGACCCGATGCTCGTCACCTCACGCAAGGAAGACCGTTACGGCAACCCGCCGCCGGGGGGCGGGCCGTGTCTCCCGTCGCTCGAGGTGCTTGTCGACAGCAAGGGCCCGCTCAAGCAGCAGATCTTGCAGCCGTGCCAGGGATCGGACATCGGGTATCTCCTCTACCGCGGCGACGGTGCGAGCGGACCGATGCGCCTGCTGCGAGACCTAGGGGCTTCGACCCAGTACGTCGACCGGTACGTCGATCCGGGGACGACGTACCGCTACGCGGTGCGGGCCTACGACTCCGAGGGAGCCGTCGGCGCCATGTCGGTGCAGGTGAGCGCGGTGTCGACCGACACGGCCGCGCCGTCGGCACCGACCGGGCTGGCCGCCACTCCGGGCCCGCAGATGGCGACGATCACGTGGTCGGCGAACACCGACCGCGACGTGTCGGGCTACAAGGTGTATCTGTCGGACACGTCCGGGGGACCGTACACGGCGGTCACGCCGGAGCCGATCGAGGCGAGCCGGCCCCGGAGCTGGGTGATCACCGGGCTCGACTCGACGAAGACCTGGTACGTGACGCTGACGGCGGTCGACTACGCGGGCAACGAGAGCGCGCCGGCGAGCGAGGTCAGCGTGCTGCCCGATCCGTGAGTCCGTGGAGGTCATGATGCGTGCGGAATGCCTGGTGCTGGTCCTGTCCCTGGCGGTGTCCGCCGGCGTCGGGGCGGGGGGGGCCACGCTCCTGCCGAAGGCGACGTGCCGGTCGCCTGGCAACTCGTGTGGGAAAAGAACCCGGGTTACGCGGTCGGCTGGAGCTGGGTCGACGGAGAGGGCAATGCCTTTCTCGCGTCCGCCACTCTGTCGTCGATGTGGAGGCTGGAGGGCGAGCGTTGGCGGAGGGTCTTCCCTGATCCGGGATTGCCGCAGTTCGAGGCGGACCTGGGCGCGTTAGTGGTCGTCTACGATCCTGACCGCAGGCGCCTCGTCGTACTGCGGCACACCAGGGTCAACTATGAGGACGCGCTGGACCACTGGGAGTTTTCGTGGGAGACCGGCTGGATCCGGCGGGATGACGTGGAAGCTCCCACGTTTCGCCGGGATACCATCGCCGCGGGCTATGACCCGCGGCGGAAGCGGGTCGTCATCTTCGGGGGGATCGTCGATCCTCCGGGGCAGGACGACCGCGCCACGAACGAGACCTGGGAGTTCGACGGGGTGCGGTGGGAGCGGCGCGAACTCGACATCGTTCCCTACAAGCGAACAAGAATGTCCATGGAATGGGACGACGAGCGGGGATACTTGGTGCTCTTCAGCGGGCAGAACGACACGGAGGACGAGCTGGTCGTCTACCGGGATACTTGGCTGTACGACGGCGCATGGCACCGTGCTGCGCAGATGCCGCTGGAACGGATCCCGTCGCCCCGGACCACGTATTCGATGGCGTGGGACCCGAAGCGCCGTCAGGTCGTGCTCTTCGGCGGCTGGGCCGGCGGCGGGCTCGACGACATGTGGGCGTGGACGGGGGACGGCTGGGAGGAGATCGTGACGGCGACGCGTCCGCCGGCGCGCTGGGGTGCGGCGCTGGAATGGTCCGATCAGCGCCAGGCGCTGGTGCTCTACGGCGGCTCCGGTGACGGTGGGCTGCTCGACGACACGTGGGAGTTCGACGGCAGCGACTGGAAGCTCATCGAGGATCCGCCCGGCCCGCACGCGCGGTCGGTCTTCGGGATGGCGTACGATCGCGCGGAAGACGTGCTGGTGGTGACCGGCGGGGGCGAATTGCACCCGGATCGCGCGCTCGCCGACCTCCGCGCGATCTGGCTCTGGGACGGTGAGCGGTGGCGGAAGAGCAGCGAGCGGGTCCGCGGGATGGATTATCCTCTCTCGGCAACGATGAGGCTGACGTATGACGAGGCGAACGACCGGATCGTCGGTTACGGTCTCAGCGCGCGGATTCACCTCGCGGAAGGCGAACGCGCGAAGCTGTACGTGTTTCGTCAGCGTCCCGCCGAATGGCTGTCCTTGGAGCATCAGGATCCCGGCGATTACGTCTCGGCGTATCACGCGTGGTCCTACGACTCCCGCAGGGGCGAGGTGGTGATGTTCGGCGGGAGGGCACGCGTGTCCGTCTACGGGTTCGGGAGGACGAACGCGACGTGGATCCTGCGAGGGGACGACTGGACGCGCTTCGAGGGCGATCCGGTTCCTCCGGTCCGGCAGGAGACGGCGATGGCGTACGATCCCGTCCGGGGCGTCCACTGGCTCTACGGCGGCAACGGGCAGAACGTGTACCTGTCCGACCTGTGGCGTTTCGACGGCGAGCGGTGGGAGGATGTGCTTGCCGAGAGCCCACCCGGCAAACGCCGTTCGCACGACCTCGCCTTCGACGAGGTGCGGGCGCGGCTCATTCTGTACGGAAACTTCAACATGCCCGGGCCTTCGTACGAGGGAATCACCTGGGAATGGGACGGCGGGCGCTGGATCGCGCAGCCGACGCCCCTGCAGCCGGAGACGAACCGTGCCGCTGCCCGCCTGGAGTGGGATCCGGACCACGAGGTGACGTGGCTGTTCGGGGGAACACCGGAGCAGGAGCGCCAGCGTTCCGACCTGTGGGCCTACGGGCCGGACCCCGACGGTGACGGAATCGTCGGGAAGCTTGACAACTGTGCCGTGACGATCAATCCGGAGCAGTCCGATGTCGACGGCGACGGTGCCGGCGACGCGTGCGACTGTGCCCCCGGCGATCCGGGGGCGTTCGCGGTGCCGGCCGAGGTGACGGGGGTGCGTTTCGCCGCGGACGCGGTGACGCTGTCGTGGGACTCCGCCGCACCGGGAGCGGGTCCGGATACGGTGCACGATCTGTTTCGGGGCCCCGCGCGGGACCTTCCCGCCACGGACGCCGCCGAGTGCCTGGCCCGCGGTCTTGCCGGGACGAGTTTCGAGGACGCCGCCCGGCCGGCTGCGGGAGAGTCGTTCTGGTACCTCGTGCGAGGACGCAACGCGTGCGGCGCCGGGACGCTCGGCGGGGGGCGGGAGGAGACGCGGGCGTGCGACTGATCGCTCGACGGACCCGCAGGGTCGTCGTCGAAGGCCGTCCCTACGGCGGCGCGGCGGGGCCGATCATCCTCTCCGGGCGAACGTGGCGGTCGAACTCCTCGGCCGTGAGCAGGCCGAGTTCGACGGCCGCCTCTCGGAGACTCTTACCCTCGGCGTAGGCCTTCTTGGCCACCTTCGCCGCGTTGTCGTAGCCGATCACCGGGTTGAGCGCCGTGACCAGCATCAGCGTCCGCTCGACCAGCTCGGCGATCCGCTCGCGGTTCGGGCGCAGGCCGACGATGCAGCGCTCGGTGAACGACAGCGCCGCGTCGGACAGCAGCCGGATCGACTCGAGCACGTTGTGCAGGATCATCGGCTTGAACACGTTGAGTTCGAGGTGGCCGTTCATCCCGCCGATGTTGACCGCGACGTCGTGGCCCATCACCTGCGCGCAGACCATCGTCAGCGCCTCGGCCTGGGTCGGGTTGACCTTGCCCGGCATGATCGAGGAGCCCGGTTCGTTGGCCGGCAGGATCAGCTCGCCGAGCCCGCAGCGGGGGCCGCTGCCGAGCAGCCGGATGTCGCTGCCGATCTTGAACAGCGCGGCGGCGACCGTCTTGAGCGCGCCGTGCGCGGCGACGAGCGGGTCGTGGGATGCCAGCGCGGCGAACTTGTTCGGCGCACTGACGAACGGCAGCCCGGTGTACTCCGCGATCTTGGCCGCAAAGCGCGTCGCGAACTCCGGGTGCGCGTTGAGACCGGTGCCGACGGCGGTGCCGCCCTGGGCCAGCTCGCAGACGTGCGGCAGGCAGGCCCGGACCGCGTCCTGAGCCTGGGCGATCTGCGTCGCGTAGCCCGAGAACTCCTGGCCCAGCGTCAG
>JAJRXN010000157.1 GCA_024276295.1 Acidobacteriota bacterium | reverse complement strand
GCACTGGCGGTGCTCGGAATCGTCGCCAACGTCGCGGTCGATCGGGCCCGGGCCGCCGAGGGGCGGGAGGAAGCGGGTCGCGTGCTCGCCGACGTGCGGGCGATCGAGGCGGCGGTGCGCGCCTGGCGGGACCAGCACGGCAAATATCCTCCGGAAGTGCCCCGCGGCGTCGCCCCCGCCGGGCTCGAGGCGGTCCCCGGCGCGCCACTGACCTGGCGCCGGCCGGAACTCGGCGTGACGTACGACTGGGAGAACTGGGTGCTTTCCGACGGCACGCCCCGTCACCCGGGCACCGGAGTCGCCCGGGGCATCTCGGTCGTCGTCGATCCGAGCCGCCGGGAGCTGCTCGACCGCATCGCGGGCCTGGGGGGCGGGACGTTCGTCCGGCCGCGTCGCGACCGCACGACGCTGGTCGTCGACCTGCTCTCCCCCCCGAACTGACCCGCCCGGTCCACCGCCCGCCTCTACGACGCGACCGCTCGCTCGTGTCGCGCAACCGGTCGCCCCGCGCGCCGCCGGCATTCCGGGCGTTCGCGCGTACAGCTCGGCGTTCCGTGGCAGCATGCCGCGAGGAGGTGACCGGTGGAGCGTGCGATCCGCATGCGGGGTGTCCGCAAGACGTTCGGAAGCAAGGTGGCGCTCGACGGACTCGAGCTGGAGGTGCCGCAGGGTGCGGTCTGGGGACTGATCGGACCCAACGGCGCCGGCAAGACGACCGCGCTGCGGATCGTGATGGCGATCCTGTTTCCCGACGACGGCGAGGTCGAGGTGCTCGGGCGCGCGTCGGCGCTCGAGGCCAGGGATCGGATCGGCTACCTCCCCGAGGAGCGTGGCGTCTATCGCAAGCTGAAGGTCCGCACCTTCCTGCGGCACATCGGGATCCTCAAGGGAATGTCCCGTCGCGGTCTCGACGAGAAGATCGAGGGCTGGCTCGAGCGGGTCGACCTCGGTGACGTCGGGCGCAAGAAGCTCGAGGAACTCTCGAAAGGGATGCAGCAGAAGGTGCAGTTCATCGCCACCGTCCAGCACGAGCCGGACCTGCTGATCCTCGACGAGCCGTTTTCGGGCCTCGATCCGGTCAACATGCGGCTGCTGCGCGAACTGATCGACGAGCAGCATGCCCGCGGGGCGACCGTGCTGTTCTCGACGCACGTGATGCAGCAGGCCGAGGAGCTGTGCGAGCACGTCGTGATGATCGACGAGGGGCGGAAGGTGCTCGACGATTCGGTTCCGGAGATCCGCCGCCAGTTCGACCTGCGGACGATCCTCTACGAACCGATGCATGACGATCCGGGCGAGGCCAGGCTCGCCGCGCTGCCGATGATCCAGCGGGTCCGGCGGCACCAGGAACGCTGGGAGCTGCACCTCGCCGAAGGAGCCGATCCGGCGGACGCGATGCGGGCGCTGGTCGACCTCGCGCCGCCGGCCCTGCTCGAGGTCCACCGGCCCAGCCTCGAGGACGTGTTCGTCGAGATCGTCGGCCAGCGCCGCAGCGCGGAAGAGCGCGAGCGGCTGCGCCGGGAGCTGGCGGGAGCCGCGGTCGACGGGAGGGACTCGTGAACCCGCGCAAGGTGCTGCAGGTCGCGAGCCGCGAGTTCCTCTCGACCGCGGCGACGAAGGCGTTCGTGTTCGGCGTGCTGATCCTGCCGGCGATGATGTCGGTGCTGATCTTCGTGCTGCCCCGGGTGATGACCGCCACACCGCCGGCGGTCCGGGGGCGCGTGCTCGTGATCGACCCGACCGGCCGGCTCGTCCCGTCGCTCGCCGAGGCGCTTTCGCCCGAGGCGTTCATCGAGCGCAGCCGCGAGCTGAAGGAGAAGATCCGCAAGGCCACCGAGGACCGGCTCCCCGCGCCGCTGATCGACCAGGCGGAGCGCCAGGGCGCGTTCGAGCAGGCGCTGGGCACCGTCCCGCAGCTCGTCGTCGAGCCGCTGCCGCCGGGCGAGGACGTCGAGCATGCCAAGCGGGCGCTGCGCGAGAAGGAGGATGACGAACCCAGGGTGCTCGCGGTGGTGCAGATCGACCCCGACGCCGTCGAACCGGCGGGCGACGGAACGTACGGCGCCTACGCGCTGTTCCTGCGCAAGGGTGTCGACGACCGGATCACCGAGCAGATCGAACGCGCCGTCCGCGACGCGATCGTCGACGAGCGCGTCGCCGGACGCGGGCTCGACGCCGACGAACTGCGGGTGCTGATGCGCGTGCGCGGCGCCCGGACGGTCACGATCACCGAGACGGGGGAGCGCGAGACCAACGAGATCCTCAAGGCGATGCTGCCGATGGCCTTCTTCATGCTGCTGTGGATCCCGGTGATCACCGGCGGGCAGTACCTGATGACGACGACGATCGAGGAGAAGTCCTCGCGGGTCGTCGAGGTGCTGCTCTCGGCGGTCTCCTCGCTCGAGCTGATGACCGGCAAGATCCTCGGCCAGATGGCGGTCGGACTGCTCCTGCTGGCGATCTACGGCGGCCTCGGCGTCGCCGGACTGGCCGCCTTCGCCATGCTCGGCCTGGTCGACCTGAGCCTGCTGTTCTACCTGGCGGTGTTCTTCGTGATCACCTACTTCGTGATCGCGGCGCTGATGGGGGCGATCGGCGCCGCGGTGACCGATCTGCGCGAGGCGCAGGCCCTGCTCGGCCCGGTGATGATCGTGCTGATGATTCCGCTGATGCTGTGGTTCTGGATCATGCGCGAGCCGGACTCGATGTTTGCGGTCGTCGCCAGCTTCATTCCGCCGGTCAACATGTTCGTGATGATGCTGAGGATGACCTCGAGCGCACCGCCTCCGACGTGGCAGGTCTGGCTGTCGATCCTCGTCGGCGTGCTCGCGGTGTTCGGTGCGTTGTGGGCCGCGGCGAAGGTGTTCCGCATCGGCCTGCTGCTGCACGGCAAGCCCCCGACGTTCCGCACGCTGATCCGCTGGATCAGGATGGCATGATGGCCGCATGACACGGCCACGGATCACGCTCTACCAGTACGCGGGCCTCGAGCGGGGCACGACGCTCTCCCCGCCGTGCGGGAAGGTGCGGATGGCGCTGGCATTCAAGGGGCTCGCGTTCGCCGTGCACGACTGCCGCACGCCGGCCGAGGTGCGTCGCTACAACCCGCGCGGGCGCGTTCCGGTGCTCGAGATCGACGGCGAACGGATCGTCGACAGCACCGACATCGTCTCGGAACTCGAGCGGCGCTTTCCCGAGCCGCCGCTCGAGCCGGCCGATCCGCGGGCGCGCGCGCTGGCCTGGCTGCTCGAGGACTGGGCCGACGAGTCGCTGTACTTCTGCGGGCTCTGGCTGCGCTGGCGCGATCCGGAGGGCTTTGCGCGGGTCAGGGCGCGGGTGCTCTCCCGGATGCCGATCCCGCTGCGGTGGATCGTCCCGGCACTCGTGCGGCGGGAGACGGCGCGGCGCGCCTCGGGGCAGGGGATCGGCCTCAAGGACAAGGCGACCGTCCTGCGGGAACTCGACGCCCATCTCGCGGCGCTGGCCGGGCTCCTGGAAGACCGGCCGTTCCTCGTCGGCGACGCGCCGAGCCGGGCGGACCTGGCGGTCGCCGCCGTGCTCGACCAGCTCGCGATCGAGGCGCTGACGCCCGAGGCCGCCCGCCTGATCGGCGGCCACGACGCTCTCGAGGCGTGGCGCGAGCGCGTGCACCGGCTGGCACCGAACCAGACGCGTCCCGGCTGATCCCTGCGTCAGGGGACCTGGCCGGCCGTTTCACCCTGCAGCTTGCGGCACAGCGCGGCGGTGACGATGTCCGCCGCCTGCTCCGGCGTCAGGTGTCCTGTGTTCAGCACCAGATCGTAGCCGAGCGGATCGTCGATCGAACGCCCGAACGTCTGCTCGATGAACCGGCGCTGCTCCTCGTCATGCCGCCGGACCCGCTCCTCGGCCGCGCGGAGGTCGATCCCCTCCTCACGGGCGACCTCCTCGATCCGCTGGCCGGGCGGGCGGATCACCCGCACGCGCAGACCGCGCTCCGGATCGAGAAACCAGTTGGCCCCGCGACCGAGCACGACGACCCGCCCTTCGCGGGCGAACGAGGCGACGATCATCGTCATCGCACGCAGGTACGCGCCGTGACCCGGGTCGTCCGGGACGAGCAGATGCGAGAGATAGTCGTCGAGCAGGCCCGACGCGCGCTCGTCGTGGGCCAGCACGGCTCCGAGCGAGGAGTGGGTCTTCTCGGCGATCGCCGAGACGAGTTCGCGATCGACCACGCGCCAGCCGAGCGGACCCGCGACCCGGTGAGCCAGTTCGGTGCCGCCCGAACCGAGCTGGCGCGAGATCGTCAGGTACGGCCCCTCCTGTTCGAGCGAGGGGCATTCCTGCTCGAGCCCGGCGGCCTCCTTGATCTGCTTCCAGCGGGCCTGGTGTTCGACGAGGTGTTCGCTCTTCGGGTACCGCGCCATCGCCGGCTCCTTTCGCCGGCCGCGGCCGCGCCCCGGGGGCCGGATCGCCCGGCGCGACGGGGCGCGGGGCCGGCAGTGTCGACATCCCCATGCTACGACGAACGGGCGGGCCGTGGCGGGTTTCCGCTCCGCACGTCACCAGGCCATCACCACGATCCCCGCGACGGCGAGCAGGGTTCCCGCGACCGAGCGGGGGCCCATCGACTCGCCAAGCACGAAGCGCGCGATCGGCAGCGAGAAGATCGGTGTCGTCGCCAGCAGCGAGGATGAGATCACGGCGGGCACGTCGCGGATGCCGCGCATCATGAACAGCACTGCGATCACCGTGCCGATCAGCGTCGGCAGCGCGATCCGTCCCAGTGCACGCGGCGTCAGGCGTGCAAGGCCGAGCCGACCCCGCGTGACGAGCGGCAGCAGGACGACGAGCGCCAGCGCGGCGGCCGACAGGCGCACGGCCGAGGCCGGCAGGAGCGGGACGCTCTGCAGCGGGCCGCGCGTCATCAGGATTCCGCCGGCCTGGCCCGCGGCCGCGCCGAGTCCGAAGAGCAGCACGACCAGCGGCCGGGCGGGCCGTTCGGGCAGGGTGCCGGCCCGGAGACCGCGCCGCGGGTCGGTCTCGACCAGCGTGATCCCGGCGATCACCAGCGCCATGCCGGACCAGGTTCCCGCAGCCGGCCACTCGCCGTAGACAGGGATCGCGCCGAGCGCGGCGAGCAGCGGCGAGCTGTTGAAGATCACCAGCGCGCGCTGGACACCTCCATGACGCACCGCGAGAAACAGGCACAGATCGCCCGCCGCCATGCCGACGACACCCGAGAGCGCGAGCCAGCTCCAGGCGGCCGGCGAGCCGCCGTCCGGCAGCGCTCCGGTCAGCGGAACCAGCAGCCAGAACGCCGCCGCGGCGAGCAGACACTTGCCGAGGTTGACCGTCGACGCGCCGAGATCGCGGATCGGCGCCCGCAGCAGGCTGACGGCGACGGCCCACAGGGCGGCGGCGGCAAGGCACCAGATCACGCTCGTCTCCTCCGGCATCGCGCTTGCCCGGCGGCGGGGCCGATCTTAAGAACCGTCCAGCCGGCGGACGCCGGGAGCGGACCCGGCGCGCCGGACTCTCGCAGAGATCACGAAAGGACGCGAACCATGCGTTTGGACAAGCTGACCGTCAAGTCGCGCGAGGCGCTGGCCGACGCCGATGCCATCGCGCGCCAGCGGCATCATCAGGAGATCACCGGCCTGCACCTTCTCGCGGCCCTGCTCGCCCAGCAGGACGGGCTCGCCAGGCCGATCCTCGAGCGGACCGGTGCGACGCTCCCCGCACTCGAGGCCGCACTGGCCCAGGCACTCGACGCGCGCCCCCGCGTCGACGGGGGGCGGACGTTCTTTTCGCAGGAACTCGAGCAGGTGCTCGACCGCGCCCTGGCCGATGCCGG
>JAJRXN010000156.1 GCA_024276295.1 Acidobacteriota bacterium | reverse complement strand
TCTTGATCCCTTCGAAGGGTGTCTTGTGTGTGTTTCTTGCGGTCCGTCTGCGCCGCTGACGATTCAGCGCGCCGTCTTTCTTGTGGCCTTCTTGCGGGTGGTCTTCCTGCGAGTGGCCTTCTTTCTTGTGGCCTTCTTCTTGGTGGTCTTGCGCTTGGCCGTCTTCTTCTTGGTGGCCTTGCGCTTGGTGGCCTTCTTCTTGGTGGTCTTGCGCTTGGTCGCCTTCTTCTTGGTGGCCTTCTTCTTGGTGGTCTTGCGCTTGGTGGCCTTGCGCTTGGTGGTCTTGCGCTTGGCCGTCTTCTTCTTGGTGGTCTTGCGCTTGGTCGCCTTCTTCTTGGTGGCCTTGCGCTTGGTGGCCTTGCGCTTGGTGGCCTTCTTGGCGACCTTCCGCTTGCGACGGACTGCCATAAGCCTGTGTTCCTCCTTCTCGGGGCCCGCATCGCGGTCCCGTGTTGATCCTCGTGCGAGCGTCCTCGCACACGGGTGAACACCCGCTTCGAAATATGATTGGGTTGCAGCAGCGTTGTCAAGAGCCATCAGGCTCGAAAGTCGAGTGCGCTCATCCGGTTGTGTCGCCCGCGGAGCGTCGCGGCCGACCCGGTCGAGCCGGCATGAACGTGTCGAGTCCGAGTTCGCGGATCCTGCGGCGCAACGTGCGTACCCCGATGCCGAGCATCTCGGCCGCACGGGTGCGGGAGCCCTCCGCCAGCCGGAGCGTCTCGCGAATCGCGGTCGTCTCGATCTCCTTGAGTGACTTTCCCGCCAGCGGATGCCGCGAGACCGGTGCGTTCTCGCGCCCGCGCTGGCGGATCGCGGGCGGAAGATCGGCGACGGTCAGCGTCGTGCCCTTGGATGCCACGACCGCCGCCTCGATGGCGTTCTGCAGCTCGCGCACGTTGCCCGGCCAGTCGTGGTGCACGAGCGCCTCGAGCACCTCGGGCGCCAGGACTCGCGGCTCGAGGCGATTCTCGCGGCACACGCGGGCGAGGAATTCTCGGGCCAGGACGGGGATGTCCTCCCGGCGCTGGCGGAGCGGGGGGACCCTGAGCATGACCACCCTCAACCTGTAGTAGAGGTCTTCCCGGAACCCCCCCTCCCGGACCAGTTGTTCGAGATCGGCGTTCGTGGCGGCGACCAGCCTGACGTTGACCCTGATCGGGCGCGTTCCGCCGACCCGCATGAACTCCTGTTCCTCCAGTACGCGCAGCAGCTTCGCCTGCGTCGTCAGGTCGGTCTCGGCGATCTCGTCGAGGAACAGCGTTCCGTTGTGGGCAAGCTCGAACTTGCCGGCGCGGCGCGTGACGGCGCCGGTGAACGCGCCGCGCTCGTGCCCGAAGAGATCGGACTCGATCAGGTGCGGTGGCAGGGCGGCGCAGTTGAGGGCGATGAAGGGCCCCCCTGCGCGGGGCGATCCGAAGTGGATCGAGCGTGCCACCAGCTCCTTGCCGACGCCACTCTCGCCGGTGACGAGCACCGTCGAGCGCATCGGCGCGACGCGGCCGACCAGGGTCTGCAGCCGCTCCATGGCCGGCGAGAGGGCCACCATGACGCGATTCTCGTAGGACTGCCGCGAACGTTGTGTCAGCTCGTCCTCGAGGGTTGCCAGGTGCACGCGGACTTCGCGGGACTCGAGGGCCCTGAGGAGCCGGACCTTGAGTTCGGCCGCGCCGGGTGGTCTCGAGAGCACGTCGCTCGCGCCCCGCTCGATCCAGCCGAACGCCTGGGACTGTCGCGCACCGTCGGCGAGCAGGAGAACGGGCGGCGCGCCCTCGCGCTCGAGCAGCCGTGTGAGCAGGCGGGCCTGGCGGTGGTCGATGACATGCGCGTCGAGCAGGATCGCGTCGACGGCGGTGTGTCGTGCCCCCGGATCGAAGTCGGCGAGATCGTCCGAGGCGCTTCCCGCGACGCCCAGGTCCGCGGCGCGGCGCAGGACGGAGCCCGCCAGGGCTTCGTCGGCCGTGACGACCGCGATCAGGGTGCGGATCCGGCTGGTGCTGCTGGTCTGTTCCGTGGCCATGGTCGTGATCCCGCTGGCGAAAGGCGTGCCCGGCCCCGCCGCTTTATTAGGCCAGTATGACCCGGAATCCATCCAAATGGGAATGTTTGGCCTAGTTTTTGGCCCTGCTCATGTGTAAGGAGAGGTTCAGCGAAATCAGCTCGCTGAAAACAAAAGACTTGCGCGCCATGGCCTGGCGTGCGGGCATGGCAGTCGTTTTGCAGAAGAACAGGGTGACGAGGCCACGGCAACCGGCAACACACATGCACGTGGAAACGGGGTTCGAACGATGGCAGATCTGAGGGCTCGGCGGAAGGCGGTGACGAGGACGCGCAAGACCGGCCAGCAGCGCAAGCTGGTCAACTTCCAGTACGAGGGTCGCGAGTACGTGCTCGACCTCGTCCGCAACCAGGTGTACCAGAACTGGACGGCGGTCGAGACGACGCGAGGCGTGACGATCCTCGGCGCCTACCGCCAGACCGCGCTCGCGACCAACTGACGGTCGTCTTCCTGCTTCGAGGCACGGCTTCTCCTGGCCGAGGGGAAGGGCGTGTGCGCGGCTGCCTGCGGCGTGCGTCGTGGTGTCCGCGTTCGCGTTGAACAGATCGAAGGGGCCGCCCGGCTTTCCGGGCGGCCCCTTCTGCATGCGGGGTGGTGATGGAGGCCCGTCTCAGTACATGCTGAGGTAACGATCGACTTCCCAGGGGTGCACGACGCTGATGTACTCCTTCCAGTCCTGGAGCTTGCCCGCGATGAAGTGGTTCGCGATGTGCTCGCCCATGGCATCGATCACGACCTTGTCCTTCTGCAGCGCGCGGACCGCCTGGTAGAGATCGGCCGGAAGGCTGTCGATTCTCAGCCGCCGCTTTTCGCGCTCGCTCATCGTGAAGATGTCCTTGTTGACCGGCGGGCCCGGATCGATCCGCTCCTCGATGCCATGCAGGCCGGCGGCCAGCATCACGGCGAACGCGAGGTAGGGGTTGCACGACGGGTCGGGCATTCGGATCTCGACCCGCGCCCCGACCCCGCGACGCGCGGGGACGCGGGCCAGGGGGCTGCGGTTCTGCTCCGACCACGCGATGTTGGTCGGGGCCTCGTAGCCCGGCACGAGTCTCTTGAACGAGTTCACCGTCGGGTTGGTCACGGCGCAGATCGCCTTGGCGTGCTTGAGGATTCCACCGATGTAGTGCCGTGCGGTGTCCGACAGTCCGTGGGCACCGTCCGGATCGTCGAACGCGTTCCGCCCGTCGCGCGTGAACAGCGACTGGTGCGTGTGCATGCCCGATCCGTTGACGCCGTAGAGCGGCTTCGGCATGAAGCTCGCGTGCAGGTTGTGACGCAGCGCGACGCGCCGGACGACGTGGCGGAAGATGACCAGGTTGTCGGCCGTCTGCAGTGCGTAGGCGTACTTGAAGTCGACCTCGTGCTGGCCGGGGGCGACCTCGTGGTGCGCCGCCTCGACCTCGAAGTCCATCATTTCGAGCACGTTGACGATCTCGCGGCGGGCGTCTTCTCCCTTGTCGACCGGCGTGAGGTCGAAATAGGCGCCGGTGTCGTGCGTGATCGTCGTCGGCGTCCCGTCCGCGTTGCGCTGGAAGAGGAAGAACTCCGCCTCAGGACCCATCATCGCGACGTAGCCCATCGCCTCGGCGCGCTCCACCGCACGCTTGAGCTGATGGCGCGGGTCGCCGGGGAACGGGCTACCGTCCGGAAGCGCGACGTCGCAGATCAGCATCGCGATGCGTCCGGCCTCTTCCCGCGCCGGGTAGATCCGCAGCGAATCGAGGTCGGGACGCAGGAGCATGTCGGACTCCTGGATCCGCACGAAGCCCTCGATCGACGAGCCGTCGAACATGATCTCGCCGCCAAGGGCCTTGTCGAACTGCGAGTCGGGGACCTCGACGTTCTTGATCACTCCATGGATGTCCGAGAACACCAGCCGCAGGAAGCGGATCTTCTCGTCCCGCAGGATCGCCTTCACCTCGGCCACGGTCTTCGCCATCTTTTCGTGCCCTCCGGACCGTCGACTTCGTCGCGACGATCAGTGCGGCAACGCTACTCCCACGCCGCCGGTCCGTCAACGGCAATGGTCACGGTTTTCTTGTCATTTTGCAGAATAACGACTTGCCTCTCGGCGAAGTGTCCAGATTTGATGCATTTTGACGGCAAAAAAGACATCATTCAGCACGATCATGACGGCGCCTCGGCGGGCCGACCGTCACGCGGCGCCCGGCCGCCGGCATCGACGCGAAGCCCGGGGGGGCGGGGGCGGGGCCGCCGGAAGACTGCCGGCTTAGCCCGGGGGGGGCGCCGGCGCGATAATCGACCCATCCAAGGGGAACCCGATGCGACCGATGACGATCCTCGCCCGGGCGCGGCGCCCGGGACAGGCGCTGTTGCTGGCCCTGCTCGTGCTTCCGATCATGCTTCGCTGTGGCGGTGAAGCGGCCGTCCGGGAACTCCCGGTCGAGGGGCTGGTCGTACTCAGCGGCCCGCGTTTCTGGACCGGCGAGCCGGCGAGGCCATGGGCCGACGGTCTCGCGGTGCGGGACGGCAGGATCGAGGCGCTGCTCGAGCGGCACGAGATTCCGCGTCTGGTGTCACGCGGGGCGCGGGAACTGGTCCTGCCCGGCGAGACGGCTCTGCCGGGTCTCGTGGACGCCCACGGGCATCTGCTCGGCTACGGCACGGCGCTGCACCAGATCGACCTCGTCGGAGCGACGAGCCTGGACGAGGCACTCGGTCGCGTCGCCGCGTGGGCCCGCGCCCATCCCGACGACCCCTGGCTCGTCGGACGGGGCTGGGACCAGAACGACTGGCCACGCAAGGCGTTTCCCGACGCCGATCGCCTCGACCAGGTCGTCCCTGACCGGCCGTGCGCCCTGCGGCGGATCGACGGGCACGCGATGTGGGTCAACCGCGCGGCCCTCGCCGCCGCCGGCATCGACGGCACGACGCCGGACCCGCCGGGAGGAGAGATCCGCCGTGACCGCTCCGGGCGGCCAAGCGGGATCCTGGTCGACACGGCGATGGACCTCGTCGAGCGCGTGATCCCGCAGCCTGACGACCAGACGATCCGCGGCGTCCTCGAGACCGCACTGGCCCGGCTGGCCGCGGCGGGCCTGACCGGTTTCCACGACATGGGGATCGACGCACGCACGTTCGAGATCCTGCGGCGGATCGACGGCGAGCGGCTGCTTCCGCTCCGCCTGACGCTCTACGCCTCGGCCGGGGACGAGGAACTCGTCTCGAGGCTGCTCGAACAGGGGCCGGTGACCGGCCGGCGATTCCGACTGGTCGGAATCAAGTTCTACGCCGACGGGGCCCTGGGCAGCCGCGGTGCGCGCCTGCTCGAGCCCTACACCGACGAGCCGGGCCGCGTCGGCCTGTTCGTCACCGATCCGGAGCTGCTGCGTCGCGACGTGCATCGCGCGATGGACGCCGGCCTGCAGACCGCCGTCCACGCGATCGGCGATGCCGCGAACCGCGCCGTCCTGGACATCTACGCCGA
>JAJRXN010000155.1 GCA_024276295.1 Acidobacteriota bacterium | reverse complement strand
TCTCCCGGGACGCGAGCCCGGAGGAGATCAAGCGCGCCTACCGGCGCCGCGCGATGGATCTGCATCCGGACCGCAACCCCGACCGGCATGACGCCGAGGAGCGCTTCAAGGAGCTGTCCGAGGCGTACTCCGTGCTCAGCGCCCCCGAGAAGCGCCGGCGGTACGACCGCTTCGGCCCGGAGGGGGTACGCGGGGGAGGACCGACGATCGACCCGTCGATCTTCGAGGAGATCTTCGGCGCCGGCTCCGGGCTGGGCGGGCTCGAGGACCTCTTCGAGTCGCTTTTCGGGCGCGGGCCGGGCGCACGGAGCGCGCCGGGGGCGCGGGCCCGGCGTGGCGATTCGCTGATCTACCGGCTCGAGATCGACTTCGAGGAGGCGGTCCGCGGAACCGAGGTCTCGCTCAGGATCCCGCGCTCGGTCGCCTGCTCGTCCTGCGAGGGGAGCGGAGCCGCTCCCGGCGGGATCGAGCCGTGCCGGACCTGCCGCGGCATGGGGCAGGTCGTCTCCCAGATGGGGTTCATGCGCATCGCGCAGACGTGCCCGGCGTGCGGCGGCCGGAGGCACGTGGTGCGCAGGCCGTGTTCCGACTGCGGCGGGAGCGGCCGCCGGGAGATCGACCGGCCGGTCACCGTCAAGGTGCCTCCGGGGGTCGATACCGGTACCCGGCTGCGGATCCGCGGCGAGGGCGAGGGAGGGTACCGCGGCGGGCCTGCGGGGGACCTGTTCGTCGAGATCACCGTCCGGCCCCACGAGACGCTCGCCAGGGACGGGGCCGACGTCCATTCCGAACTCGAGGTCTCGTTTGCCGACCTCGTGCTCGGTGCCGAGGTGGAGATCGAGGGGCTCGACGGTCCCGAGCGGGTGCGGATCCCGCCGGGGACCGAGCCCGGGACGACGATCCGGCTCAAGGGGCGGGGCATGCCCCGCCTCGGCGCCCGAGGCCGTGGCGATCATCTGGTCCATGTCGTCGCGCGGCCGCCGGAACGCCTCGACCAGCGAGAGCGGGAACTCTGGGAAGAACTCCGCCAGCTCGAGCGCGAGCGGCGCGGATCGGCCCGGGCGGGAGACGGCGGCCTGTTCGGCCGCGTCCGCGACATGTTCGGTGGTGAGTGACACCACCCGCTGGCCAGGCCGCTGGTTCCGCGTGGCCTTTCTCGTGTCCCGGGAGCGGGAGGACGAGGCGCTTGCGCTGGCGAGTCTCGGAGGAGGTCCGGGCGCCGAGTGCCGGCGCGCGGGACCGGGCCGCGTGCAGATGGTGGTCTACTTCGAGAGCAGGGACGAGGCCGCCGCGGCCGCCGCGCGGCTCGAGGCCGCGGGCCTGTGCTGCAGGCCGCCCGCTGGTCCCGATCCGGTCGAGGACGACGGCTGGCTCGACGCCTGCATGGCACCCCGCGAGCCGATCCGCGCCGGGGACTTCCTCGTGCTCGACCGCGAGGGAGCGCCCGTCGCGCCGGGAACGCTGCCGATCGTCCTCCCGCCGGGACGCGCCTTCGGGACCGGCGAGCACCCGACCACCCGCGGCTGTCTCGAGCTGCTCTCGGGCATGGACCTCGACGATGCGGTCGTCCTCGACCTGGGCACCGGCTCGGGGATCCTCGCCATCGCCGCCGCGCGGCTCGGGGCGGCGCGGGTGCTCGGTCTCGACAACGACCCGCGGGTGATCGACGTCGCCGCGGCCAACGCGCAGCGCAACGACGTCGCGGCGCGGGTCCGGTTCGCGGCCGCGAGCTGGACCGCCCTGGCTCCTGCGGCACGCTTCGACCTCCTGCTGGCCAACATCCACCGCACCGCGATCTGTCGGGCGGCGTCGGCGCTGGCGCCGCGCCTGGCGGGACCTCGCCGCGTGGCGATCTGCTCCGGCTTCACCCCGGCGGACCTTCCCCGGGTCGAGCAGGCGTGGGCCGCGGCGGGATTCCACCGGGAGCGGACCGCGGGCGCCGGAGAATGGATCGCCGTACGGTTCGTCGCCAGGGAGAGCTGACATGTCCAGCGCGCGCGTCGGTCTGGTCGTCCTTGTCGC
>JAJRXN010000154.1 GCA_024276295.1 Acidobacteriota bacterium | reverse complement strand
CCCGTAGCGGCGGGGCTTGCCCCGCCGATCGAGCCTTGCGCGCGCACACCCACGCGCACGCGCAGCGGGCTTGCCCCGCCGATTTCGCATGAAAACGTCTCTATCCGAAATCGGCGCCCCAAGGGGCGCCGCTACGGCCCCCGTTCAACCGTGGGCGGCCAGGAACCGTTCGAGTTCGCGCAGGAAGAACGCCGCCGCGCTGCGATGGGCCGGCGGGCTGGCCCCCGGCAGCAGCGCCATCTGCGCCGGCAGCCGACGGGCGACGTCGAACAGCCGCTCGGTCGAGGGGTCGTCCGCCTCGGCGCCGATCGTGATCAGCGCCGGGACCTGGATCGCCCCGGCGAGCCACCCGTACGGGTCCTCGCCGTCGATCCGCGAGACGAAAGCGTCCCACGCCGTTCTCAGCGGGTGCGACGCCGCCTCGCCGTCCGCCGGCCACGGCTCCGCCGGCGCGTCGGGAGTCATCCCGGGCGGCGAGTCCGCCACGACGCACCGCACCCGCGACGGCAGCATCGTGGCGAGCCGCAGCGCCACCAGCCCGCCGAAGCCGATGCCGATCGCCGCCGAGGCCTGCTCGATCCCCTCGGCATCGAGGATCTCGAGCGCCCGCCCGGCGACCTCCTCGACCGTCTCGACGTCGAACCGGATCTCCCGCGCCGGGCCGGTCGCGCTCCCGTCCCCATGTCCCGGCAGGTCGAACCCGATCACCCGGCAGCCCCGGGCCGCGACCTGCTCGGCCAGGCGGCCCGGCTCGAAGTACGGCTGCGCCCCCGCGAGAGCCTCGTGGAGCAGCAGGACGGGCACGTCGGTCCCCACCTCGCGGACCGCGACCTCGGCATCGCTCAGGGCCAGCGAACGGACGCGGATGTCGGACGTGACGCTCACGCCCGACTCTTCGGATCCTTGGGCCTAGACTGTAGGCTCCACCGCCTGCCGAACCGCCCCCGCGGGCCGCCTCCGGCCCGGCGGGACGAGGACCGACGATGATCATCGCCAGCAACATCGCCGAGAAGCTCGAGCGCTCGTCCTGGATCCGCAGGATGTTCGAGGAGGGGGCGCGCCTGCGCGCCGAGCGCGGCGCCGACCGCGTGTTCGACTTCTCGCTCGGCAACCCGGAGATCGACCCGCCCGCCGTGCTGGGACGGACCGCCCGGCGTCTGCTCGAGGCGGACGAGCCCCACCGGCACGCATACATGCCGAACGCCGGCTTCGAGCACGTACGCGCCCGGATCGCGGAGCGCCTGGCGGCGGAATCGGGACTGCCCTTCACGTCCGGACACGTCGTCATGACCGTCGGCGCCGGCGGGGCGCTCAACACCGTGCTCAAGGCGATCCTCGATCCCGGGGACGAGGTGATCGTGCTCGCGCCATACTTCGTGGAGTACGCGTTCTACGTCGAGAACCACGGCGGCCGGATGGTGCTCGTCGAGACCGACGAGAACTTCCGCCCGGACATCGCGCGGATCGAGGCGGCGCTGACCGAGCGGACGCGCGCGATCATCGTCAACTCACCCAACAACCCGACCGGCGTGCTCTACGACGAGGCCGACTACGCCGCGCTGGACGAGCTGGTCACGCGCAGCGGCCGCGAGATCCTCGTGATCTCCGACGAGCCGTACCGTTCGCTCGTCTTCGACGGCGTCACGGCTCCGTCGGTCCCGCGCCATGTCTCCCACGCGGTGATCTGCACCTCGTGGTCCAAGACGCTCGCGATCCCCGGCGAGCGGATCGGCTACCTCGCGATCTCGCCGCGGGTCCCGGGAGCGGCGACGCTGGCCGGCGCCTGCACGTTCACGAACCGGATCCTCGGCTTCGTCAACGCCCCCGCGCTCTGGCAGCGCGTCGTCGCCGAGATCGGCGACGTGACGATCGACGTGCGCCCGTACCAGGAAAAGCGCGACCTGCTGTGCGACGAACTCGAGGCGATCGGCTACGAACTCGTCCGGCCTCGCGGTGCATTCTACGTCTTCCCGCGCACGCCGATCGACGACGTGGAGTTCATCGGTCTGCTCCAGAAGGAGGGGATTCTCGCGGTCCCGGGCCGCGGCTTCGGCCGTGCCAACCACATGCGGCTCTCGCTGACGGTGCCGCACGCGACGATCGAGCGGGCGATCCCGGGCTTCGAGGCGGCCTTCCGCAGGGCGCGCGCGGGTCAGGGAGCGTCGCCG
This sequence comes from Acidobacteriota bacterium, assembly GCA_024276295.1. Classification (GTDB taxonomy): domain Bacteria; phylum Acidobacteriota; class Polarisedimenticolia; order J045; family J045; genus J065. The sequence continues at coordinate 3,968 of JAJRXN010000154.1, read as the reverse complement.
AGCGACTCGACGAGATAGAAGCGCGCCGCGCCGGGGGCGAGCCCGAGCAGGCCGTCGACCTCGATCCACGGCGCTCGCGTCGGCAGGCCGTCGTCCGCGAACGGTCCGTCCGGCGCCGCGGAACCGCGCACGCGGTAACCCCACGGCGGATCGCCGCCCGGCGGGCTCGCCCAGCTCATCTCGACGTGCCGGCCGGCCAGCGGCGCGAGGCGCAGCGTCGGCCCCGGGTCGGCCGGCGCCGGATCGGTCGGGATCGACCAGACCGTGCACGCCAGGTCGACGCCTTCGAGCAGCAGATCGTCGACCGCCCCCTCGACGACCGTGTCCCCCGCCCCGTCGGTGACCGCGAAGCGGAGTGCCGTCGCCGCTCCCGGCACCAGCAGGTCGGAGAGCACGATCCGGCGCCTGCGCCAGCGCGGCTCGCCGGCGGCGATCTCCTCGAGCAGCACCCATGCGGCGCCGTCGTCGGGGCGCGCCTCGACGCGGAACCGGTCCGCGGCCTCGACGTCCGAGCCGTGGAACCAGCGCCGGTAGATGAGATCGACCTCGCCGTATCCCGTCGCGTCGACCGGCGGCGACGAGAGCGTCGCGGTACCGCCGTCGACGTCCGCGGCGGCCGGATCGACCGGCCCGTTGCCGGTCACCCAGCACAGCGTCCCGGGGTCCGGCGTGCTGTCGTCCTCGGGATTCGCCGGCACGCCGGCCTCGGTCGTGCCGACCGGGTCCTCGCGGACGAACGCCCCGCCGGTGGCGTCGCCGCCCGTCACGAAACCCGCGGGGCTCTCGAAGTCGGCGTCGATCAGCGCCGTGCGGGTCTCGGTCCCGACCGGCAGGTGGAGCGTCTCGATCCGGCGCGTCCCGCCGGCGCGCAGTTCCACCGGAAGCGCGAGGAACGCGCCGCAGGTGCCGGGGAGCAGTTCGACGGAGAGGTCGCCGGCGGACGAGGTCGCGCTGGACAGCCCGGGCAGCGTCCCGAGCCGCGCCAGCCGGTCGCGCGGCCGGGCGCCCGGGCCCTCGAGCAGGTGCAGTTCGACGTCGTCGAGCGGCGCGGAACCGGTGTTCTCGACGGTCAGCGCGAGCCGGACGATCTCCCCCTCGTCGGCCGCCCCGTCGCCGTCGCCTCGCGGTGGCCCGGGATCGACGACCGTCACCGCGGTCACCGACAGCGGCGGTCCGAGCGCGGCGAGCGCCGCCTCGGCGTCGGGCATCCCCATGCCGTGGCGCTCGTCGCGGCCGGGCGGACCGAGGTCGCGCGCGGTGGTCAGCACGGCGCGCGCCAGTTCGGCCGGGCTCGCCTCCGGAACCGCCGAGACGAGCAGGGCCAGCACGGCGGCGACGCGGGGCGTGGCGGCGGACGTGCCTCCGAAGACGGCATACCCGCCGCCGAGCGCCGTCGTCAGTGAGCCCTCGCCCGGGGCCACGAGATCGGGCTTGCCGAGGCCGGGCGAGCCGTCCCAGACCGGGTAGTCCTGGTACTCCGGCGGCATCGGCCAGGGCCAGGTCGGATCGACGTGGAGCGCGATGTCGGTCCACTCGGACGGTCCCCACGGACTGCGCTCGTCGATCACGTGGCTGTCGGCGCGCACGTTGCCGATACCGAGCACGCTCGAGACCCCCGCCTGCGGGGTCTGCTCGGGCACGTGCCACGGCGGTGGCGCGTTGGCCGGCGCCGCGACGTTGTAGGGCACGGGTTCGGTACCCGAGCTGTCGAGCCCGGTGTTGCCTCCGCTGTTGACGTGGATGACGCCGAAGGCGAGTTCGGTGTCGGTCTGCCGCCGCCACGAGGCATAGTCCGGGGTGAACGACCACTTCCACGACGTCGACTGGCTGATGATCCGCGCGCCGTTGTCGAGGGCGTACTGGCTCGACTCCCACAGCGCCGCCTGGGTCGTCCCGCGCCGGATGACCATCAGCCGGACGCCGGGCGCCGCCCCGGTCTGCGAGCCCGAGCTGCCGTTGCCGGCGATCAGTCCCGCGGCGTTCGTGCCGTGCCCCGCGCTGTCGCTCGGGTCGTTGTCGTTCGAGGCGAAGTCCCAGCCGCGGACGTCGTCGACGTAGCCGTTGCCGTCGTCGTCGACGCCGTTGTCGGGGATCTCGCCCGGATTGGTCCAGATCGCGTGCGCCAGATCGGGGTGCGCCATGTCGACGCCGGTATCGATCAGCGCGACGACGACCTCCTGGCCGAAGAACCCGCGCTCCCACAGCTCGGGAACGTGCAGCGCGACCAGCGGCGCCTCCGGAGGGACCGCGGGATTCGGCTCCCCGGGACCGGCATCGGCGATCCCGGCTTCCAGCCGCGGCGGGTCGGCGAACACGGCGGCCACCTCCTCGAGACGCCCGACGGCCTCCCAGGTCGTCTCCGGCGCCGACGCGCAGACGACCCCTGCCGCCCACAGTGCGCGCACGTCGGTCGCCCGGTCCGTCGCCAGTCGTGCGAGGACGGGACGGGCGCGCCCGGCGAGGTCCGCCCGCAGCAGGGTCGCCAGCCGGCGCCGCCGTTCGGCCGGCTCGAGGTGCGCCAGCCGCGCGGCGGCCTGGAGCGGATCGGCCAGCCCGGCGATCCGCGCGCAACGGCGGACAGGAACGGACGAACCGTCGACGGAAACCGACGGAGGAGCCGCCATCAGCGCGCCCGCGGCGATCGTCAGGACGAAGAACCGAAGCACCACGAACGCTCTCGATACGGCTCCCGGCGGCCTGCCGCAACAACGACAGGAGAACCGCTTCGGCTTCGTGGCGATTTGGAAACGACCGGAAGGCCCATAAGGAAAACAGCCGGGGGAAATTACGTGAAAATAGCCGATCACCCGCTCCGCGCCAGGACCGATCTACAGAAAGTGAAGACAAGCGGGTTTGGCCCCCTTCAAATCGCCCGACGACCCGCCTATCATGCGGCGTTGCCGTCTCCTTCATCGGGGAAGCTGCGGGGGCGGCACGACGGACAAGGCACAGAGGAGAGGGGCATTCTGGATGGGTACGTCTGCCGCGGGGCCTTCACGGGGTCGGTCCAGTCGTCGGCTGGTCTCGCGTTATCTCGAGGAAGCACGCCGCATCCACCGCGGACTCGATCCGCGGGACGAGTCGGCGGAGGAAACGAGCCGGCGCTCGCCGCCCGGAAGCCGGTCGGACACCGGCACGGGCGGTCAGCTCGATGACTACGTCCGCGCCCTCGTCGAGCCTCACCTGTTCTACGTCGTGCAGGTCGCCGGCGAGTACTACAGCCGTGACATCGCGTTCGAGGATCTGCTTGCGGAAGGCAACATGGGGCTGGTCGAAGCGGCCCATCGCTTCGACCCGCGACACAACGTCAAGTTCCTGACGTACGCCTCGTGGTGGATCCGCAAGCGGATCCTCGACTTCCTCGCCCGCGAGGGCCAGCCGGTCCGGCTGACGCGCTACGCGCGCGAGCAACGCCGCGACCTGCGACAGCACCAGAGCGACCTGCGCTCGCGGCTCGGCCGCGAACCGACGATCGAGGAACTCGCCGAGGTCGCCGGGCTCGGCGTGCGCAAGGTCCGCGAGCAGCTCGCCAGTGCGGTGCGCGTCTGCTCGCTCGACCAGGCCGTCCATCCCGAGTCGGACCTGACCCTCGGCGAGACGATCCCCGACGACCGCCTTCCCGATCCGGAAGAGGCCGCCGGCCGCGGCAGCACGCGCCGCCGCATGCTGCGGGAACTGGCGCGCCTTCCGGAGCGCGAGCGGGTGATCATCGCCAACCGCTTCGGATTCGACGGGCGGACGCCGATGACGTTCCAGGAACTCGGCGAGATGCTCGGCGTCAGCCGCGAGCGCGCGCGGCAGATCGAGCGCGAGGCGATCCAGCGCCTCCGCCGCCGGCTGCGGCTCCCGCCGAGCCGGCCGGCATGGCCCTCGGCGACACGCACGACAGCCGGCCGGTTCTCGTAGCCCCCGGACATCTGCTACCCCCCCATCGAGAATCGGTGCCCCGTGGGGCGCCGATTCTGCAT
>JAJRXN010000153.1 GCA_024276295.1 Acidobacteriota bacterium | reverse complement strand
GCCTCCTCGTGGGCCTCGGCCAGCAGCCGCTGTCCCTGGTCGAACTGCCCCCGGGCCGCGTAGAGCTGACCCAGATTGAGCTTGACCTTCAGCGCGCCGGGCGCGTCCTCGAGTTCGCGGTACCGTTCGAGGCAGGCGTGGTAGTGCTCGACGGCGCCATCGAACATGCCGCGTTCCTGGAGCACGTGGCCCAGTGCGTGGTGCGCGTACGCCTCGAGGGCCGGATCGTCCGTGGACTCGGCCGCCCGGAGCGACCGTTCGGCTTCCATCTCGGCGAGCAGTAGGTCGCCGAGCGCCACGTGGGCATTGCTGAGCTGCAGCAGCGCCCGGACGACGAGGCCGCGGTCCAGCCGGTCGGCCGACCGCAGGAGCTGGCGGATCTCGAACTCGCACAGGCTGATCTTGCCCATGCGGTACAGCGTCACCGCGGCGGACAGCCGAGCCCGTGCCGCCAGGTCGCCCGCGTCGTCCTCCGCCCGTTCCTCGGCGAGGATCCGGGCCTTCTGGAACCGAGCATACGCGTCCGCGTAGTCACCGAGCCGGAAGGCGCGCTGTCCGTCGTCGAACAGCGTCTTCGCGTCGTCGCCGTCGGGGAGCTGGCGTTCGAGTTCCTCGAGATCGACGACGTCCGAGAACGTCTGGATCGAGACGTTGAAGATGCGCGCCAGCGTGCGGAGCTTGTCGAACGACGGGTAGCACAGTCCCTTCTCGTAGCGACTGAGCTGCGAATTGTCGATCTCGCCACCGTTCTGGCGTGCCCGCTCCTCGACCTTGCGCAGCGAGAAACCGTAGCCCTGTCGAAGCGAGCGGAGGTAGCTTCCCAGCCTGACGCTGCCCTTCGCCTCGAGCGGTTCCCTCCGGCGTCGCTGCGGTCCCGCCGTCCTGAGTGCTGCGCCTCTCGCGTCATCCGCCATGACGATCCCTCCGGCTCCCTGCAAGTGTACCCGGCGGGGTGCGCGTGGCCGAAACGGCACCGCGACCGGTGCGGTGCGATCTCCGCACGGAACGCCCAACGGTCCCTTGCGCAGGGCGATACAGCCCGCTGTGTCCCCAAAAAAGTACGCCGATTTGACAGGCCCGCCGGGCGGGATCAAACTGTCCGGCATGACGTCCCGAGGCGAGAGTCGCCGGTCCACGAGGCAGTTCCGGCGCCTGCTGATCCGCGCCGTCACGCTCTACCTCGCGCTGTTCGCAGCCAACGCGGTGCTGGTCGGCTGGCTGCTGGTCCACGACTACGGTCCCCGCGTCGAGCAGAGCAAGGTCTTCGAGTTCCACCGCATGGCCCGGCGTGTCGCCGACCTGCTGGCGCGGGAGATCGCTCCGTCCGGGGCGATCGACCCCTTCCGCCTCGAGCAGCGCCGCCGCCGGCTCGCCGGGTTGCTCTCGAAGGCGCTCGGCCCGGGAACGCCGGTCCGCTCGCTGCAGGTCGTCGATTCGAGCGGCCGGGTGCTGGTCGACATCCGCCGGCAGGCAGGACGCGAGCCGTTCGATCTCCAGCTCGGCGACCATGCCTTCGGGGGGGCGGCGCCCCGGAGTCCGGACAGCCCGCCGGGGCTCGGGATGATGCGGACCGCCACGAGCGGCCTGCGCAGCGCCTCGCGCGAGCGCGGCATCGCGGTTCCGATGGGCCGTGGCGGTCAGTTCCTCGTGCTCAGCGTCTCCGGCGACGCGATCGACCAGGAGGTCAACGCCCTGCGCCGGAGCATGCTGCTGCGACTGGCGATCGGGGCCGCCGTCAGCCTGGTGCTGCTCGCGGTGATGTTTCTCTACGTGCTGCGGCTGATCCAGCGCACGCGCCGGTTCGAGGCCGACGTGCAGCAGGCGAACCAGCTCGCGCATCTCGGGACGCTGGCCTCGGGCCTGGCACACGAGATCCGCAACCCGCTCAACGCGATGAACCTCAACCTGCAGCTTCTCGAGGAGGAGCTGGCCAGCGGCGAGCTGAGTTCCGAGACGCTGTCGATGCTGCGTTCGTCACGGGCGGAAGTCGAGCGTCTCGAGCGGCTGGTGCAGGATTTCCTGGCCTACGCGCGCCCCCAGCCGGCACGCAAGATCGAGACCGTGCTCGCCGACCTGGTCGGTGACGTGGTCCGTTTCATCCGCCCGCAGTTCGCAGATGCCGGTGTCGACCTGATCTACGAACAGGAAAAGGGCGTACCGCCGGTGCGGATCGACCAGGCGCTGGTACGCCAGGCGCTGCTCAACGTGCTGCAGAACGCGATGGAGGTCAGCCCGCGCGGCAGCCGGGTCGTCGTGCGCGTCGGCGCGACCGACCATGGCGAGGCGCGGGTCGACGTCCGCGACCGGGGACCGGGGATCGCGCCAGAGGACCGGGAGCGGATCTTCGAGGTCTTCTATTCGAAGAAGCCGGCCGGATCCGGTCTCGGGCTTCCGATCGCGCTGCGCGCGATGGAGAGCCACGGCGGGCGGATCGAAGTCGACTCGCAGCCGGGCGAGGGGAGCACGTTCCGGCTGATCCTTCCGCCGGCGGTCTCGATCGAAGACGAGATCGCCGCGGCGATCGAGGCCGGCCGGCTCTCGAGGGAGATCGACCGATGAACGCCAGGCAGGCCGCGCGGCGGGCCCGGCAGCTCCGCGAGCAGATCTGGCACCACCGGTATCTCTACTACGTGCTGGCCCGACCGGAGATCTCCGACGAGGAGTACGACCGTCTCGAGCGCGAGCTGGCCGAACTCGAGCGCCGGTACCCGGATCTCGTGACGCCCGACTCGCCGACGCAGCGCGTCGGCCACCCGGTCTCGGGCGAACTGCCCCGGATCGAGCACACCCGGCCGATGCTCTCGCTCGAGAACGTCTACACGGCGGACGAACTGAAGGAATGGGAGGCGCGCCTCGTCCGGGCCGTCGATGTCGAGGACCCGACGACGATCGAGTACTCGTGCGAGCTGAAGATCGATGGCGTTTCCGTGGCCGTGATCTGGGAGGACGGCGTGCTCGCACGGGCCGTATCGCGCGGCGACGGGCGCATCGGCGAGGATGTCACCGCCGCCATCCGCACGATCCGTTCGCTGCCGCTGCGGCTGCGGCCTCCGTATCGCAACCTCGAGGCCCGCGGGGAAATCTTTTTCCCGACCGAGGAGTTCATCCGGCTCAACCGTGAGCGTGAGGATCAGGGGCTCGCCCCGCTGGCGAATCCGCGCAACGCGGCGGCGGGGACGATCCGCCTGCTCGATCCCGCCGAGGTGGCCCGCCGGCCGCTGGACCTGCACTTCTGGCAGGCGGTCGAGATCGACGGCCGCGAGCCGGAGCGCCAGTCCGAAGGGCTCGCCGAACTGCGTCGGGCCGGTCTGCGCACCAACGAACACACGCGGGTCGTCCGGGGGCTGGCGGCCGTGCTGGACTACGTCGAGCACTGGGCCGGACGGCGCGAGGAGCTGCCCTACGAGGTCGACGGCATCGTGATCAAGGTCGATGCCCGCGCGCTCCAGGAACGGGCCGGTGCGACGTCCAAGGCCCCGCGGTGGGCGGTGGCGTTCAAGTACCCCGCCGAACGGGCGACGACCCGCCTGCGCGACGTCCGCATCCAGGTCGGGCGCACCGGCGTCCTGACCCCGGTGGCGGTCCTCGAGCCGGTCCGCATCGCGGGCACGACCGTCACCCGGGCGACGCTGCACAACTTCGACGAGATCGAGCGCAAGGACATCCGGATCGGCGACATGGTGCAGGTGGAAAAGGGCGGCGAGATCATTCCCAAGGTGATCGGGCCCGTGCTCGCGAAGCGCCCGCGATCGGCCCGCCGCATCGAACCGCCTGCGCGATGCCCGTCGTGCGACGAGCCGGTCGTGCGCGAAGAAGACGAGGTCGCGCTGCGGTGCATCAACCCGGCCTGTCCGGCGCGGCTGCGGGAATCGCTCAGGCACTTCGCCGGGCGCGGAGCGATGGACATCGAGGGGCTCGGGCCGGCGCTGATCGACCAGCTCGTCGAGCGGAAGCTGGTGCGGGACGTGGCCGACCTCTACCGGCTGACGGAAGACCAGCTCGAGGGTCTCGAGCGGATGGGGGCGCGATCGGCCGCCAGGCTGATCGGAGAGATCCGCCGCAGCCGCGAACGGCCGCTGCGTCGGCTGCTGTTCGCGCTCGGCATCCGCCACGTCGGCGAGCGGGCGGCCCGCGTCCTGGCGCGGCACTTCGGAACGCTCGAGCGGCTGATCGAAGCGGTCGGCGCGGACGACGCCGTCGAGCGCCTCGCCGGACTGCCCGACATCGGCCCGCAGACGGCCCGCAGCGTCGTCCGCTTCCTGCGCTCGCACGCCGGCAGGGCATTGGTCGAGCGGCTGCGCGAGGCGGGTCTGCGATTCGACGAGCCGGAAGAGCCTGCGGCCGCCGAGGGACAGGGCGGACCGCTCGCCGGGAAGACCGTCGTCATCACCGGCCGGTTCGAGCGCTGGACCCGTACGGAACTCGGGCAGGCCCTCGAACGTGCCGGTGCGCGGGTCGCCTCGTCGGTCAGCAGCCGCACCGACCTGCTGGCGGCCGGCGAGGATCCGGGCAGCAAGCTGGCACGGGCCCGCGAGCTGGGGATTCCGGTCGTCGGCGAGCCGGAGCTGGTCGAGATGCTCGGAGAGCGGACATGAGCGACGAGCCGAAGGGACGGGTGGTGATCGTCGACGACGACGCGGCGGGGCGGCTGGCGATGGCCCGCGCCCTCGAGCGTGTCGGATTCGACGTCAAGGCCTATGCCGACGGCATGGCCGCGCTGGCCTGGCTGCGCGAGCACCCGGACGTCGAGCTGATCGTCACCGACCTCAAGATGCCCGGCATCGACGGCATCGAGGTGCTGCGGCGGGCGCGGGAGATCATCCCCGATGTCGGACTGCTGATGGTCACGGCCTTCGCTTCGGTCGACAGCGCGGTCGAGGCGATGAAGGTCGGCTCGGCCGACTACCTCGAAAAGCCGCTCAACATCGAGGCCCTGCGCAGCAGGGCGCGGAACCTGGTGGAGAAGGGCCAGCAGTCACGGGAACTCCGCCAGCTCCGCGACGTCCTGAGCACCGTCGACCGGGAGGGCGCGTTCGAAGGGATGGTCGGGCGGGCGCCCGCGATGCTCGAGCTGTACCGCAAGATCGGCCATGTGGCCCGGGTCCGCTCGCCGGTGCTGATTCTCGGCGAATCGGGATCGGGCAAGGAACTCGTCGCGCGGGCGATCCACCGCCGATCGGCCCGCGCGCGGGAGACGTTCCTGCCGCTGGACTGCACCTCGATCCCGCCGGAGCTGCTCGAGTCGGAGCTGTTCGGTCACGAGCGCGGCGCCTTCACCGGCGCCCAGGCCCGCAAGCCGGGCAAGCTGGAGCTGGCTCACCGCGGGACGCTGTTCCTCGACGAGATCGGCGACATGCGTCCCGATCTGCAGAGCAAGCTGTTGCGGGCGATCGAGAGCCAGAGCTTCATGCGGGTCGGTGGCACGGAACAGCTTCACGTCGACGTGCGGATCCTCGCGGCCACGAACCGCGATCTGGCACGGATGGCAGAAACGGGCGAGTTCCGCCAGGACCTGTACTACCGCCTCGCGGTGGTCACGTTGCGCGTCCCCGCGCTGCGCGAGCGGGTCGAGGACATTCCGGTGCTGGCGACGTGGTTCCTCGAGCGCTTTGCGGCCGAGAACCGGCGCAAGGCGCCGCGGCTGACGCCGGAGGCGGTCCGGCTGCTCGAATCGGCGGCCTGGCCCGGCAACGTGCGCGAGCTGCGCAATCTGATGGAGTCGCTGGTGATCCTGCATGAAGGCGAGGAGATCGGGCCGCACCACCTGCCCGACGATCTCAGGACCGCTGCCGCCGCGTCGGCGGCCGCCGCCGGCACGCAGGTGGCTACCGGGCTGGCAGGCCGTACGATGGAGGAGATCGAACGGGAAGCGATCCTGCAGTCTCTGGAGCGGACCGGCGGCAACCGGACCCAGGCCGCCGAGATGCTCGGGATCGGCCTGCGCACCCTACAGCGCAAGCTCAAGCAGTACAGGCAGGAAGGCTATCCGGTCGGGGATGGAGAATGAGCGACACATGCCGCGGAACGCGGCGCAGGTCGAAACGGAGGATCGCCGGCGCGATCCGGGAGGATTCTCGATGAGCCGTGGCCAGTTTGCGGTGATTACGCTGATGATGATGGTGGCCGTTCTCGCGGGCGTGCTCGTGGCGGCTCTCGTCCCGCCGGTGATGAACGCCCAGGCCGGAGGACTCGACCTCGCACCACCGCCGCCGCCTTCGGCAGCAGTCGTCGTCCCCTCGTTCGCCGACCTGGCGGAACGCGCGCTGCCGTCCGTCGTCAGGATCACGACGAAGGCGTTTCGCGAGAAGGGCCGCGATCCGCTGCGCGATCATCCGTTCTTCCGCCGTTTCTTCAACGACGAGCCGCCCGGCGCGGAAAAGCCCGATCTCCGGCCCGAATACATGGGCGGATCGGGGTTCTTCATCACGGCAGACGGCTATCTGCTGACGAACAAGCATGTCGTTCAGGATGGCGAGGAGTTCCTGGTCCGGACGTACGACGGCAAGGAGTACAAGGCCACTCTGGTCGGCACCGACCCGTACATCGACGTGGCGCTGCTCAAGGTCGACACCGGAGAGCCGGTTCCGCCGCTGCCGCTCGGCGATTCCGACGGGGCCCGTGTCGGGGAATGGGTCATGGCGATCGGCCATCCCGTGATGCTCGAGAACACCGTCACGGTCGGAATCGTCAGCGGCAAGGGACGGCGCCTGATCGCCTCCGGCAACCTCGACGTGGGGTCCTACATCCAGACCGACGCCGCGATCAACCGCGGCAACTCGGGGGGACCGCTGATCAACGCGAGGGGCGAGGTGATCGGCATCAACACCGCTATCATCCGCGGCGGCATGGCGCAGATCGAGGGCATCGGCTTCGCGCTGCCGATCACGATGGTCAAGGACGTGCTCGACCAGCTCGTCGAGACCGGGACGGTCAAGCGCGGCTGGCTCGGCGTGACGGTGCGGGCCGTGACCGACAAGGCCGCCGAGTTCTACGGCCTCGACTCGCCCCGCGGGGCGCTCGTCGAGTCGGTGGCGGACGGCAGCCCGGCCGAGAAGGCGGGGGTCGGCCGCGGGGACATCATCCTGGCCGTCGACGGCGCCGAGGTCGCGGACAGCAACGACCTGGTGACCAAGATCAGCCGGCACAAGCCCGGCGACTCGATCAGGCTCGAACTGCTGACCTCCGATGACGAGGGCAAGCCGGGACGCAAGACGGTCGAGGTCGTGCTCGGCGAGCGCGGCGAAGGGCTGCGGGGCCAGGAGAGCGGGAGCGAGCGGGCGCCGGAAGAGAAGTCCGAGGAGCGGGACGAAGGAGACGTCTCCGCGCTGGGCTTCACGGTGGCGCCGGTGCCGGACGGCGTCCGGCGGCTGCTCGAGCGCGAGGGGCTTGCCGGCGTGCTCGTCGTCGAGGTCGATCCGAAATCCGATGCGTTCGACGAGGGACTGCAGAAGGGGAACATCGTGCTGAGCGTCAACGGCGAACCGACACCCGACCTGGAGTCGTTCCGCAAGGCGGTGGCCGGGATCCGGTCGGGGCAGGTCGTGCGGATGACGGTACTGACGCGGCCGCAGGCCGATCAGCGGCTGTTCTTCTTCCGGGCACCCTGAGGAGGGCCCCGTGCCGGCACCGTTCCGAGGAGCCAGGGTCCTGATCGCCGACGACGAGTCGGCGATCAGGGACACCCTGCGCATGATCCTCGAATACGAGGGGTACCGCGTGCTCGAGGCGGCGGACGGCGATCAGGCGCTGACCGTCGCCCGCACCCGTTCTCCGGACGCGATGCTGCTCGACATCCGCATGCCGCGGCGGTCCGGACTCGATGTCGTCGAGCAGTTGCGGCGCGAGGGGATCGAGATTCCGATCCTGATGATCTCCGGACACGGCACGATCGAGACGGCCGTGCGCGCGCTCCAGCTCGGTGCGCAGGATTTCCTCGAGAAGCCCCTCGAACGCGAGATCGTCCTGCGTCGGCTCGAGGGCGTGCTCGAACGGGAGTTCCTGCGCTCCGAGGTCGACACGATCCAGCGGGAGGAGGACCGGCGCTGGCAGCTCGTGGGCGATTCCGAGCCGATGCGGCGCATCCGCGAGACGATCGCCCGGGCGGGGCCGACCCAGGCCACGGTGCTGATCACCGGCGAGTCCGGCACGGGCAAGGAACTGGTCGCCCGTTCGATCCACCGCGCCTCGAGCCGTGCCGATCGTCCGTTCATCAAGGTCAACTGCGCCGCGATTCCGGACGACCTGATCGAATCCGAACTGTTCGGTCACGAGAAGGGATCGTTCACCGGCGCCACCGGGCGGCAGCGCGGACGGTTCGCCCGTGCCGATGGCGGGACGATCTTCCTCGACGAGGTCGGCGACATGTCGCTCAAGACGCAGGCCAAGGTGCTTCGTGCGCTCGAGAGCGGCGAGATCGAGCCGCTCGGTGGCGGCGAGCCGATCCACGTCGATGTCCGGGTCATCGCGGCGACCAACAAGGACCTGCGGCGGGAGATCGCCGAAGGGCGGTTCCGGGAAGACCTGTTCTACCGGCTGAGCGTGCTGCCGATCCCGCTCCCGCCACTGCGTGAGCGAAGAGAGGACATCCCGGCACTGGTCGAACACCTCGTCGGGCTGATCTGCGCCGAGAACAACTTCCGCCCGCGCCGCCTGACCGAAGCCGCGATCGAGGAACTCTCCCGGAG
>JAJRXN010000152.1 GCA_024276295.1 Acidobacteriota bacterium | reverse complement strand
TCCTCGCCGACACTGGCGCGCATGCGCCGCCGGTTCACCGCGCGGTTCCCCGAGGCGAGCTGGATCGAGTACGACCCGCTGACGCGCGACCACGAGCGCCTCGGTCTGGCCGCCGCCTGCGGCCGACCGGTTCGCCCGGTGCTCGAACTCGACCGTGCCGAGGTCATCCTCGCGCTCGACGACGATCTGCTGTTCGACCACCCCGAGGCGTTGCGCCATGCCCGCGCGTGGGCGCGGAGCCGGCGCGCCGAGGACGGCCGGATGAACCGGCTGTACGCGGTCGAGAGCGTGTTCTCGGTGACCGGGATGCAGGCCGACCACCGGCTTCCGCTGGCGTCGGGGCGGATTCCGGCCTTCGTCGCGCGGCTGGCCGCCGAACTGCTGCACCTCGAGCCCGGGCTGGCGCCGCTCGCGGGCGGGGCGATCGCGCCGATGGTCGAGCGCGCCGCGATGCAGGACATCCCGCACGCCGGAATGGCGGCGACGATCGCCCGCGACCTCTACGAGCACCGCGGTCGCGCCCTGGTCACCGTCGGGCCGCGCCAGCCGGCCACGGTGCACGTGCTGGTCCATGCGATCAACGACGCGCTGGGTGCCCTCGGCCGGACGGTGCTGCACGTCGAGGAGCCGGATCGGGAGCGCGCGCCGCACGTGCAGGCGCTCGCGGAGTTGAGCGGGCGGATGCGTTCCGGGGAGATCGACACGCTGGTGATCCTCGGCGGGAACCCCGTCTACGATGCCCCCGGCGAGATCGACTTCGGCGGCGCGCTGGCCGGCGTGCCGCAGTCGGTGCATCTCTCCGAGTACCGCGACGAGACCTCGCGGGCCTGCGCCTGGCATCTTCCGCGGGCCCACTACCTCGAGTCGTGGGGCGACGCCCGGGCCTGGAACGGCCTGGTCTCGCTGACCCAGCCGCTGATCCGTCCGCTCTACGAGGGCCGGACCGCGGTCGAGGTCACCGCGCTGCTGGCCGGCGAGGCGGCGCCGAACGCCCACGACCTGGTCCGGCAGACCCACGGCCTGTCGGGAGAGGCGTGGGAGCGGGCGCTCCAGGAGGGGCTGGTTCCGCGCACGGAGGCGGCCCCCGTCGCGGTCCGCACGGTCCCGGACGCGGTCGTCGAGGCGCTCGACAGGATCGTCTCCACGCCGCCGCCGGGCGCGGGGGCGCTCGAGCTGGTCGCCCATTCCGACGCCCGGGTGCTCGACGGGCGATTCGCCAACAACCACTGGCTGCAGGAGACCCCCGATCCGGTCACCAAGCTGACCTGGGACAACGCCGCGCTGCTGGCCCCCGCGACCGCCGACGAACTCGGCATCCGTCACGGCGACGTGATCGCGATCGAGGTCGACGGCCGGTCGATCGAGGCGCCGGTCTACGTGCAGCCGGGCCAGGCGCCCGGCTCGATCGGGCTGTCGTTCGGCTACGGCCGGCGGGTCGGCTCGTCCGAGGTCGTCGGCAAGGGAGCCGACGTCAACCCGCTGCGCGGCGTCGAGGCCCCGTTCGTCGTCGCCGGCGTGTCGGTGCGACCGGCCGGCCGGCGCTACGAGCTGGTCACGACCCAGGACCATTTCGCGCTCGACGCTATGGGCCGAGAGGGGATCGAGCAGCGCCGCGACGAACTCGTGCGCGAGGCGACCCTGAGCGAGTACCGCGAGCATCCCGAGCACGTCGCCGGGCACCGGCACGAGCTGTTCAGCATGTACGCGCCGCACCGCTACGACGGCCATCGCTGGGCGATGTCGATCGACCTGTCGGCCTGCATCGGCTGCAACGCCTGCGTGACCGCCTGTCAGGCGGAGAACAACATTCCTGTCGTCGGCAAGGAACGCGTAGCCGACGGGCGCGAGATGCACTGGATCCGCATCGACCGCTACTACAAGGGCGACATCGAGGCTCCCGCAGTGGTGACCCAGCCGGTGACCTGCATGCACTGCGAAGACGCGCCGTGCGAGGAGGTCTGCCCGGTCGCGGCGACGGTCCACGACTCCGAGGGGCTCAACGTGATGGTCTACAACCGTTGCGTGGGCACCCGGTACTGCTCGAACAACTGTCCGTACAAGGTGCGGCGGTTCAACTTCTTCAACTATCGCAAGAACGTGACCGAGATCGAGGCGATGGCGTACAACCCGGACGTCACCGTCCGCAGCCGTGGCGTGATGGAGAAGTGCACGTTCTGCGTGCAGCGGATCGAGCGCGCCCGGATCGACGCCAAGGTCGCCGGACGGTCGCTGGCCGATGGCGACATCGTCCCCGCCTGCCAGCAGACCTGCCCGACCGAGGCGATCGTGTTCGGCGATCTCAACGACGAGAACAGCCGCGTGCGCCGCCTGCACGAGCACGTGCGGAGCTACGCGATGCTCGACTTCGTCAATGCCAAGCCGCAGCTCAAGTACCTCGTCCGGCTGCGCAATCCCGCGCCCTCTCTCGAGGGCGGTCCCGGGGCGGCGCACGGTTCCAAGGAGCACGCCTGAGCCATGGCGACGACGACCGAGATGATGGACAACCTCGTCGAGGACCCCCGGCGACGGGCTCCGCTCGTCCTGGGGGACGCGCGCTTCGGGGACGTCACCGCGTCGGTCTGCGCCGTCGCCGAGATGCCGAAGACGCCGCGGGCATGGTGGGCCGCGTTCCTCGTCTCCCTCGGCTTCCTCGGCGTGCTCGGGGCGATGCTGGTCTACCTGATCTCGACCGGTGTCGGCGTGTGGGGCAACAACAGCCCGGTGGCTTGGGGCTTCCCGATCGTCAACTTCGTGTTCTGGGTCGGGATCGGCCATGCCGGGACGCTGATCTCGGCGGTGCTGTTCCTGTTCCGGCAGAAGTGGCGTACGAGCATCAATCGCTCCGCCGAGGCGATGACGATCTTCGCCGTAGCCTGCGCCGGGCTGTTTCCGGCGGTGCACATCGGCCGCGTGTGGTTCGCCTACTGGCTGTTCCCGATTCCGAACCAGATGGCGATGTGGCCCAACTTCCGCAGCCAGCTGCTGTGGGACGTGTTCGCGGTCAGCACGTACGCGCTGGTCTCGACGATGTTCTGGTACATGGGGATGATTCCCGACCTGGCGACGCTGCGTGACCGGGCCCGCAGCCGCGTGCGGCAGATCGCCTACGGCGTGTTCGCTCTCGGCTGGCGCGGATCGAACCGCCACTGGCTGCGCTTCGAGCGCGCCTACCTGCTGCTCGCGGCGCTGGCCACTCCGCTGGTGCTGTCCGTGCATTCGGTGGTCAGCTTCGACTTCGCGGTCTCGATCCTGCCGGGTTGGCACACGACGATCTTCCCGCCGTACTTCGTCGCCGGGGCGATCTTCAGCGGGTTCGGCATGGTGCTGACGCTGCTGATCCCGTGCCGTCGCTTCTTCCGCCTCGAGCACCTGATCACGCCGCGGCACATCGAGAACATGTGCAAGGTGCTGCTGGCAACCGGCAGCATGGTCGGCTACTCGTACGTGATGGAGTTCTTCATCGCCTGGTACGGCGGCAACCAGTACGAGCTGTTCACGTTCAAGAACCGCGCGCTGGGACCGTACTGGTGGGCGTACTGGATCATGTTCACCTGCAACGTGTTCGTTCCGCAGCTGTTCTGGTTCCAGCGGATGCGCAGCAGCGCGCTGCTGGTCTGGATCGCGAGCCTGTTCGTCAATCTCGGCATGTGGTTCGAGCGGTTCGTGATCGTCGTCACCTCGCTCAGCCGCGACTTCCTGCCGTCGAGCTGGGGCTACTTCTCGCCGACATGGGTCGACATCCTTACGCTGCTCGGCAGCTTCGGACTGTTCTTCACGCTGTTCCTGCTCTTCCTCCGTTTCCTGCCGATCGTCGCCATGGCCGAGGTCAAGTCGGTCATGCCGCAGGCGCTGCACGCCGCCGAGGCGGACGGCCACCGGCCGTTCGGCGACTACTGGCCCGACGTACCGCACGGGGAGTCCCCTCCCGCCGGCGGTGAACGGGAGGAGTCGTGACGATGAACGGCGAGCGCAGGCTGTGGGGGCTGATCGTCCGGCTCGACGACGTCCCGGAGCTGATCGCGGCGGCACGCGTCGTGCGCGACGCCGGTTACCGGCGGTGGGACTGCCACACGCCGTTTCCTGTGCACGGGCTCAACGAGGCGATGGGGCTGCGGCTGACGCGGCTGCCGTGGTTCGTGTTCGGCGCCGGTGCGCTCGGGGCGACGCTGGGCCTGCTGATGCAGTGGTGGATGAACGCCGTCGACTACCCGCTGATCATCAGCGGCAAGCCGCTGTTCAGCCTGCCGGCCAACATTCCGATCGTGTTCGAGATGACGATCCTGTTCGCCGCGATCACCGCGTTCGTCGGCATGCTGACGTTCAACCGGCTGCCGCAGCACCACCACCCGCTGCTGGCGCTCGAGGAGTTCCGCGCGGCGACCGACGACAAGTTCTTCATCGCGATCGAGGCTGCCGATCCGCACTTCGACGAGCGACAGACCCGCGAACTGCTGGCCCGATTCGGCGAGGTTCGCGAGGTCTGGGAGTAGCGCGATGAGCATGCCCCGTTGGATCAAGTTCGCGCTCGCGGCGCTGGTGGCGTTCTCGCTCGTGCCGCTCGTGGTCGCCTACCGCTACCGTCAGGTCAAGAAGCCGCGGCCGCGGCTGCATCTCGTATTCGACATGGACGCCCAGGCCAAGCTGCGCTCCCAGCAGGAGAGCGCGCTGTTCGCCGACGGGCGTGCGATGCGGCCGGCGATCGAAGGCACGGTCCCGCGGGAGCGGATCGTCGGGCGGCCGGAGCTGACCGAGGGCCGCCGGCCCGACGGCAGCTTCGTCGAGAGCTTCCCGGTGCCCGTCGATCTCGAGCTGCTGGCCCGGGGGCGGGACCGCTTCAACATCTACTGCGCGCCGTGCCACGGCTGGGACGGCTACGGTCAGGGGCCGGTCGCCCGGCGGGCCGACGAGCTGCAGGAGGGCACCTGGGTGCCCCCGAGTTCGCTGCACGACAAGCCGGTCCGCGAGCGGCCGGTCGGCCAGATCTACAACACGATCCGCAACGGAATTCGTAACATGCCGGCCTACGGTCCCCAGATCCCGGTCCATGACCGGTGGGCGATCGTGGCCTACGTCCGGGCGCTCCAGCGCAGCCAGAACGCGCCCCTCGAGGACGTTCCCGAGCCGCAGCGCAGCTCGCTGCGCTGACGGGAG